>JAEUKM010000247.1 GCA_016793085.1 Rhodospirillaceae bacterium | reverse complement strand
GCTGCTGAGTTGCCGAATTGCCTCAAGGCGGCGCTTGGGGGTTGAGGCGCGCGGCTCCATCTTGCGGGCGAGGTCCGCGTCCAATGTCGTTACCGACACGGCGCAGCGCGCGAGCTTCTTGGCGGCCATGTCCGCCAGAATGTCGATATCGCGCGTGATCAGCGCCGACTTGGTGACGATGCCGACCGGGTGGTTGAAGCGTTGCAGCACCTGCAACACCGAGCGCGTTACCTGGTACTTGCGCTCCACGGGCTGGTAGGGGTCGGTGTTCGTGCCCATGGCCATCGTCTTGCATTCGTAGCTGGGCGCGCGCAACGCCTTGTCCAGCAGCAGGGAGGCGTCGGGCTTCATAAAAATCTTGCTTTCGAAGTCCAGACCCGGCGACAGGCCCAGCCACGCGTGCGTGGGCCGGGCGAAGCAGTAGATGCAGCCGTGCTCGCAGCCCCGATAGGGGTTGATGGAGCGGTCGAAAGAAATGTCGGGCGACTTGTTGCGTGCGATGATGCTGCGGCTGGTGTCTTTCAGCACATGGGTTTTGAGCGGCGGGGGCGGCAGGTCCACGTTGTCCCAGCCGTCGTCGAAATTCTCGCGGTGTTCTTTGTCGTAGCGGTCCGAGGGGTTGCCGACAGCACCCCGGCCGCGCCGCCCGTCGGGGTGGACGCCGTGGGTGTCTGACAACGCGCCGCCCAGGTAGCGGTGCCGGGAATGAAGGGGTGGGAATTTCATGTGAAAACTCTACGCCCTGAAAAAGAACAAAACAAGAACATATAGGGCGCAGCGGCAGAGTTACTCACATAAAGAGACAGCGCTGTTTTTGTGCCTCACTGACACAGCAAAAAGAAAAAGCCCCGGTAGTGCTGGGGGCACCACCGGGGCTGGGGTCGGCCGGTCAGCGGAGGGGTTAGGCTGGGGGCCTAGTGCCGCTCATCCGGCCCGAAGCGTCTTTACGAGCTTCGTGGGGTCTTGAAGCGCTTGTCTCAGTCGCGGGTCGCGTGGCCCGTGTGCTTGTCGACATCGCGGGCCAGCACAAGCGAGTTGTCCACGGTGACGATGCTGACGGTATAGGTGTCTTTGTCCTTTTCCTTCACATCGCCCACCTTCAGGCGCGGGTTGCCTTGCAGGATCAGGCGTGCTTCGGCCAGCTTCTTCACCTGGTCGGCGGTGAGGTTGAGATCGCGGTCGGTGCCGCGGCCCATCAGGCCCAGGCCCAAACCTCCCATGCCCATCCCTGGGCCCATGCCTTCACCGCGTTCGCCACGGCGACCGCGGAAGCCGTCACGGCCTTCGGCTTTGGATTTCTCGATGCGTTCTTCGATCTTGTCGCAGCGCTGGCCGGCTTGCGGCGGCAGGCCCGTCTTGGTGGACAGTTCGCGCACGTCGACCAGCGAGTTGTCTTTGGTGACGATCTCGACGCTGACGATCTCGCCTTTGGCAGATGCCTTGCCGACCTTCAGGTTGGGGTTGCCCATCTCGGCCAGGCGGCCGGCGACGATGTCGCGCACCTGCTCGGTGGTGAGTTTCTTGTCCATGTCGGCCAGGCGCGCTTCGAAGCGCTCGCAGCGGTCCTTGAGGTGCTCGGTAAAGCGCTCGAAGCGCTTGCCGTCGCGGTCCGGTCCCTGATTTGCGGGGCCTTGGGCGTACACGGTGCCTGCAGCGACGGTGCCGAGGCCCAGGATCACCGCTAAAGTCGCGGGACGGAAAATTGCAGTGGTTTTCATCTTCGGTTGCTCCGGTGGGGGATAAGGGGGAAATCGGATCGCAAACCTGTGGTCGGCAACCAGAGCAACAGTCGCACTGTTGCTCTGTTCTGGTTTCTTAGTCGCGCGGCAGGATCGAGCTGATGCCCATCAAGGCCGTGCTGATGCCGATCAGACTGACGATCGTGTTCATGATCAGGACAATCATTGTAGTGCTCCTTCGTTTGGCGCCGGGAGGGGGTGCCCCCGGCTTCTGGAAACCATTTATGCCCCCCGGCTGTAACTGCGGTGTGTCGCCGGACCGGAAAAAGTGTAACCGGGTGTGACGCTTCTCCGGGCTGTTACAGGGCGTTACCGGAAACCATGGAAGGTTCTGATTCCGCAAGATAAAATGCTTGTCATGTACGGCCCGGCGCTGCCGGAAACGGGCGCACCGTCAGCCGCACGCCATATGAAGATGCCATGAACACAACAAGCGAAACCGCCAAGCCGCATATCCTGATCGTTGATGACGATGCCGAAATTCGTGACCTGCTCAGCCGTTTCTTAAGCAAGCACGACTTCCGTGTCACCACAGCCAAGGACGGTCGCGATATGCAGCAGGCTTTGAAAGACTGGAAGATCGACCTGATCGTCCTGGACCTGATGATGCCGGGC
This sequence comes from Rhodospirillaceae bacterium, assembly GCA_016793085.1. Lineage (GTDB taxonomy): Bacteria > Pseudomonadota > Alphaproteobacteria > Rhodospirillales > Rhodospirillaceae. The sequence continues at coordinate 1,786 of JAEUKM010000247.1, read as the reverse complement.
GATGACGGCTTAACGCTGTGCCGCCAGGTTCGCGCGGAGTCCGACATGCCCATCATCATGCTGACGGCCATGGGCGAGGACGTGGATCGTATCATCGGTCTGGAAGTGGGTGCGGACGACTACATCGCCAAGCCCTTCAATCCGCGCGAACTGTCGGCGCGCATCAAGGCCGTGCTGCGCCGTACCACCGCGCCGCCGCTGACGCCGGGCGTTCCCATCGATGAGGACGGCCACGAAAAAATCCTGTTCGAGGATTTCGAGCTGCAACCCTCGACCCGCACGCTGAAGAAAAGCGGTTCCGACATTGTCTTGACGGCGGGCGAGTACGAACTGCTTGTCGCGTTCGTCGAGCATCCGCGCCGCGTGCTCAACCGCGACCAGTTGCTGGATATGGCACGGGGCCGGGCCGCGATTCCGTTCGACCGCGCCATCGACGTGCAGGTAGGCCGTCTGCGCAAGAAGATCGAACCCGACGCCAAGGTACCGACGCTGATCAAAACCGTGCGCGGCGGCGGCTACATGTTCACGCCCGAAGTGCGCAAAGGATAGATGCCGTGGCCGAGAACGTGCTGAACACCCCTGCGCCGGATCAGGCAGCCAAGACAGCCGCCGAACGGCCGTCATTGATGCGCCGCCTGCGCGTCGATAATTTGGGCACGCTGATCATCGCCGTGATCATGACCATCGTCATCGTCATCAACGGCATGTCGCTGGTGTTCTATGCCGTGTTCCGCGGCGATGCGGCCGTGGCGGCGGCGGCGGGCCAGGCCGCTGACCAGTTGATCGCCATCCGGCGTCTGGTGGACCGCGCGCCCGCTTCGGACCGTACGCTGATTATCCGCCGCCTCAATTCGCCCGGCATGGTCATGGCGGTCACGCGCCGGCCTATCGTCACCCATTCCGACGATATGTTCTCCAGCCGCATCGTGCAGCGCCGCTTGGAACGCGAATTTCCCGCCGGCACCGAAATCTACGTCGACAGCCGTATTGAACGTGATCCGCCCGCCGATGGCGACGGCTTCCCGTCGACGGAAGAGGTGGAGCGCGAGCGGCGCAACGACGATGCCATCGACGAGATGGACGCGCGCATGCCCTCCGACCACCGGCTGGAAGGCCCGGCCGCGCCACCCATTCCGCCGCAGGCCATGACGCCCGACCAGCGCCGCGAAATGCGCCAGGACCGCCGCGACGCGCGCATGGAAAACATCATGCGCAGCCCGCCGCTGATCAGCCTGGGGCCTGAAGCCATCATCCGTGTCTCCGTCCGCGTTGGGGCCGATGCCTGGTTCAACAGCCGTATTGTGCTGGCGGTGAACGAGAACCCGGCGCGCAACCAGCCCATCGTGTTCCTGTCCATCCTCTCGCTACTGATTGCCGCCATCGCGCTGTGGGGTGTGAAGCGCGCAACCAAACCGCTCGCCCTGTTCGCCTCGGCGGCTGAGCGTTTGGGGGTGGACTTCAACGCCGACCCCTTGGACGAGCGCGGCCCCGGCGAAGTGCGCCGTGCGGCGCGCGCCTTCAACACCATGCAGACGCGTCTGAAGCGCTTCATCCAGGACCGCACGCAAATGCTGGCGGCCATCAGCCATGACCTGCGCACGCCCATCACCCGCATGAAACTGCGCGCCGAGTTCGTCGACGACGACGACCAGCGCCAGAAAATGCTGCGCGACCTGGACGAAATGGAAGCGATGATCGCGGCCACGCTGGCGTTTGCGCGCGATGACGCCGCCAACGAACCCACGGCCGTCGTCAACATCGCGCTGCTGCTGTCCGACCTAGCCGA
>JAEUKM010000236.1 GCA_016793085.1 Rhodospirillaceae bacterium | reverse complement strand
TGAAGTCGGCGCACATCTCGGGCACCACGAACACCTGAAAATCGCGCTGGCCCAGGTCGCGCACCGTGCTTTCCACGCACATGCCGGTGGTCACGCCGCCGACGATGATGCAGGTTTTGTTATTTCGCCGCAGCCAGCCTTCAAGATCGGTGTTGATGACCGCCGAATAGCGCTGCTTGTCGATCATCACATCGCCCGGCTGCGGCGCAATCTCGGGCATGATCTCGGCATCCACCGTGTCGCGCCTCAGATCGCCATGGCGTTTCAGATTGGGCCGGAGTTGAGAGGTCAGAAGGCCGCCGTCGGCATAATCGGGGGCGAACGCCATGCGGGTGTAGATGACCGGAATATGCGCCGCCCGGACGGCGGGCAGCACCTTAGCGGCCCCCGTTACCGCCGATTGCAGCACCGACACATCCCGCCCGCGCCGCCCGGAGGCCCCGGCGGACCCGCAAAACCCCTGCTGCAAGTCGATCAACAGGCACGCCGCCCGGCTGGTCTCGAACTTCATGCATTCACCCTGAATTATGTCCGTTTAAAGTCGCAGGCCGCACCCCACGACACCCTGGGCAGGCATTGCCGAAGATGAGAGAATACCGCGTCGGCTATCATCAGGGGAGATTCACGATGGGCTTTATTTCAAACCGGCGTTCCATTCTGTTGGGCTCGGGCGCGGCACTGCTGGCCGGAACAGCCGCTCTGCATATGCCTACGCGCCGCGCCGCGGCCGCCCTGCCCGCCAAGGTGGTCTACAAATCCCAGATCGCGCCGTCGCTGGTGTTGCGCAACGCTATCGAGAACAGCCCGCGCCGGCCCGACGCCGACAAGAAACGCGACGCCGACCGCAAGCCCGCCGAGACCATGGCCTTCTACGGCATCAAACCCGGCATGAAGGTGGCCGAACTGATGGCGGCGCGCGGCTACTTCACCGGCGTGCTGGCGGAAACTGTTGGTGATACCGGCACAGTCTACGGCCAGAACAACAAATGGCTGCGCGACCGCTTCAAAGACGGCCAGAAGCCCCTGGGCGATCTCATCACCAAGGGCGGCTACAAGAACATCATCGAGCAGGACACCGAACTGGAAGACCTGCAACTGCCCCAGGGCCAGTTGGATGCAGTGTTCATCATCATGTTCTATCACGACACCTATTGGCTGGGGATCAACCGCGAGGCCATGAACGCCAGCGTGAAAGCGGCCCTGAAGCCCGGCGGCATCTACGGCATCATCGACCACAGCGCCGCCCCCGGCCTGGGCGCCACCGACGTGAACAAGAACCACCGCATCGAACGCTATGTGGTGGTGGACGATGTGCTGAAGGCGGGCTTTGAACTGGCCGAGGAAACGGACCTGTTGGAAAACCCGAAAGACCCGCTGAACGTGAACGTGTTCCAGCAGGAGCTGCGTGGCCACACCAATCAGTTCGTGCTGAAGTTCAGGAAGCCCGCGTAAGGCAAACTAGTTCAGCGGCGCCAAGTTTTCGGCCAAGCTCAGACGTTCGGGCACTGCGCCGTCCCAGCCGCCGCCCAGGGCCTTGCTGAGGGTCACCACGGCGGTTAACCGGGCAAGCCCCGAAGACACCAGCGTTTCCTGCGTCTGCAGCACGCTGGTCTGGGCGTTCAGGACCGTCTGGAAATTGACCGCGCCTGAGCGATACCGCAACTCGGCCAGGCGGTAGGCTTCCACCGCACTGTCGTAGGCGCTCTGGGCCAACTGATACTGCACCGCGTTTTGCGTGGCGGCCGTCAGCGCGTCCTCAACGTCGCGGAACGCCGAGATGACGCTCTGCTGATAGGTCTCCACCAGTTCCATGCGCCGGGCGCGCGCCGCCTGCTCATTCGCTTCAAGGCGTCCGCCTGCGAACAAGGGAGCCGCCAGCGACGCGCCGATGTTGGTGAAGAACGTGCCGGTATTGAACAGACTGCTTAAGGCATCACTTGATGTGCCGCCCGAGGCGGTCAGTTGCAGCGAGGGCAGCCGCGCCGCACGGGCCGCGGCCACGTCGAAACCATTCGCCAATAAATCGCTCTCGGCCTTGCGCAGGTCCGGACGGCGTTCGAGCAGCGAGGCCGGAAGCCCTGCCGCAATCGTCGGCAGTTTGAAATCGCCCAGCGTGCGCCCCTGCACCTCGAAACCCTCGGGCAGCGTGCTCAAGAGCACCGCCAGCGCATCGAG
>JAEUKM010000214.1 GCA_016793085.1 Rhodospirillaceae bacterium | reverse complement strand
CGTCGAAGAAGGTTTCCACATAGCGCCAGTCGGGGTGCGCAGGCGTTTCGCCCTTGGCCGCGTGCAGCAAATGCCGCGTAGCCACATTGCCGGGGTTCAGCGCCAGCGCGCGCTCCAGGCACGCGATCATATCGGCGCGCCGCCCCGCCGCCGCGTGCACGTTGGCCAGCCCCGCCCAGGCCAGTTCAGAATCAGGCTTCTCGGCAAGGATGGCCTCGAACACCGGCTGTGCCTCGCGGTGCCGGCCCTGCTCGACCAGGGCTGCCGCCAGATTCTGCTGCGCGTCCATATTCGCCGGGTCCAGTTTCACCGTGCGCCGGAACGATGCCTCGGCTTCAGGCATGCGACCGTGCTGAAACAGGACGATGCCTAAGCGAAAATGTATGTTGGCGGCGGTAGGTTCCAATGCGGCGGCGCGTTGCAAGGCGGTGATGGCGCCGTCCAGATCACCGGCTTGCGTCGCGCACAGACCCATCAGCGCCCAGGCGCGGACTTCATTCGGGTGCACGGCAGTGATGGCTTTGTAGACGGCGATGGCCGGCTGCCATTGCGACGCCTGATAATGATGCTCAGCTTGTGTGTATGACGCGTGCAGGTCCATGGCGTTCAGCGCCGATAGCTCCGGCGACGGACCAGCCGCACCAACCGGATGCCCCGTGTATGATAAAGATCAAACATCGCTGAACTGTCCCAGTGTCACCGCCGCATACTGCGGCGCATGAGGCCAACCTGTAAACTGGCCGCGCAATAACCGTTGATTGGAATGGACGGACCTGGGCTAAACTGCCGCCGCGTCTAGATGTGGGGGGAGCGCCGATGTCCATCGATATGTATCAGGTTCTGGTTTTTATCCATATTCTGCTGTTCGTGTACTGGCTGGGCGGCGATCTTGGCGTGTTCGTCACGGCCAAGTCCGTCGCCAACCGCAAGCTCGGCCTGGAGGAACGCTTCCGCTTCCTGCATGCGCTGATGGTCTGCGACATGGGCCCGCGCACGGCGCTGATCCTGTTCTTTCCCGTCGGCCTGGAAATGGCGGTGAACATCGGCATCTTCGAAGTCAGCCGCGCCGTCAGCGGCATCGTCTGGCTGCTGGGCCTGGCCTGGCTGGCGGTGAACTGGTGGATGTTCTTCAACGAACAGCACCCCGCAACCCAGAAACTGCGCACCTATGATCTTTATCTGCGCTACGCCCTGATCCCCCTGCTTGCGGGAACGGCAATTTACTCCATGGCCACAGGCAGCCCGGTGGTGGTGGCCTGGCTGCAGGTGAAACTCTTGGTCTTCGCGTTCGCCATTTGCCTGGGCGTGTACCTACGCGGCGAAATCAAGCAGTGGATCGTCGGCTTCGGCATGGTGCGCCAGGGCGGAGACGCCGCCGACAAGGGCAACACCATCATCGAGCAGTCTCTGGTGCGTTCGCAGCGCGCGGCCCTGGTGCTGTGGTTCGCGGTGGCATTGGCCGCGTTCCTGGGTAAAGTAAAGCCGTTCTAGAGACACCCCAGCAAGCCGCAGGCAGGCGCGCGGCACGGAGAGTGACGCGTGTCCGACGCCAAGGCCGCCGCGGCTTTTGCTTCCGCCGAACAGGCCTATCTGCGCGGTGACCTGAAAACCGCGCTGAACGGCTACCTGACCGCGCTGATGAAGGCGCCAGGCACCGCCCTGTACCGCCGCACCGCGCTGGAGGTGCTGGCGATGTTCGACGGCTACGGCAAGCTGGCCGCGCCCATCGTCGCGGCACTTGAGGACTGCGCCCGCGACCCGACGCTCGACATGCAGCCCCTGATGCGCGTGGTGAAGAACATCGTTTTGGGCGATGCGCGCTTTGCGGCGCTGGACGCGAGCTTAGCGAACGGCCGGTTTGACGCGGATTTGGCGAACGGCGACTTCGACTGGTTCTTCACCAATCCCTTACTGCTGGCGGTGCTGGTGCGGGCCACCTCAGTGGACGAGGCCAGCGAGGCCGTCTACACCCGACTGCGGCGTGCGGTCCTGGAACACCCCGAGTTGGCCGCGCGCCACGGCGCGTTTGTGGAAGCCTTGGCCTGCTATTGCGTGCGCACGCGCCATGTCTGGGCCGAGACGCCCGAAGAACGCGCGAAGCTTGCGGGCAAAAGCGCGTTGATCAGGTGCCTGTACGATCCCATCGGCGCTGATGCCGATAACCTGCCGCCGCTGTTGAAGCAGATCAGCGCCGAGCGCGCCGAGGAACGCGCACTTGCCGCCGCTCTGCCGCAACTGACGCCCATCGCGCCCGGTTTATCGGCGGCCATGCAGGCGCAGTACGAAAACTATCCGTATCCGCCTTGGGTGCAGAACGGCGCGGTTGAACCCACACGCTGGCCCGCGTTCACAGCGCGTTACATGCCCCAGCCGCCGTTCCCCATTCCCAATCCCGAGGTGCTGGACATTCTGGTGGCGGGCTGCGGCACCGGGCGCTCCAGCGTCGATCTGGCGCAGCGCTTCCCCACGGCGCGCATCACGGCGGTGGACTTAAGCCGCGCAAGTTTAGGTTACGCCGCGCGCATGGCGAAGGCGATGAACGTGCCCAACATCAGCTTCGGTGTGGCCGACATTCTGATGCTGGGCGAGCTTGGCCGCACGTTCACCTTCATCGAATGCGGCGGCGTGCTGCACCACATGAATGACCCAGCCGCGGGGCTGGCCATGCTGACGGGCCTTTTGACTCCTGGTGGCGTCATGCGCCTGTCGCTCTACAGCGAACGGGCGCGGGCGCCGATTGTGGCAGCGCGGGCGTTCGTGGCCGAACACAAATTCCCCGACACGTTGGAGGGCTTGCGCGCGGCGCGGGCGGCCATCCTGGCGCTGCCCGAGGATCATCCGGTGCGGCGCGTGGCCCGGCGCACCGACTTCGCCTCGGCCGACGGCCTGCACGATCTGATCGTCAACGTGCACGAGGAACGCTACACGCCCGACGGGTTGAAGGCGCTCTTCGACAACGAGGGCCTGACCTTCCTGGGCTTCGATATCGCCAACCCGGCCAAGCGCGCCGCATACCAGGCGCAGTATCCGCACGATCCCCTGGGCCGCGACCTTGACGCCTGGGAGGAGTTCGAGAAAGTTCAGGCCGACACCTTCCAGGCCATGTTCCAGATGTGGCTGCAAAAACCGGCACCATGACCGCAGACGCCGCCTCCGCCGCCGACGCTTATCGAAACGGCCTTGCCGCCCGTGCGGCCGGTGACCTGAAAGGCGCGCTGTCGGGTTTTCTGATGGCGCTGGCGCTGAACCCCGACGAACCGGCCCACCGGCGCGCTGCTTTAGATGTGCTCGGCGTCACCAGCGGCTACAAGACGCTGCCCGATGCGGTGTTGGATGCCCTGCGCCGCGCGGCCAGCGACCCCACGCTTGACCTGCAACCTTTAAGCCTGGTGGTCAAAACACTGTGCGAAAACGATGCGCGACTGGCCGAGATGGAACGCGCCCTCAGTGGCCCGGCGGAGGACATCGAACAGCGCATCGCCAAAGGCCGGTGGGACTGGCTCTTGA
>JAEUKM010000193.1 GCA_016793085.1 Rhodospirillaceae bacterium | reverse complement strand
GGGCAGTGTCACGTTGATGTTCTTGAGATTGTGCTCGCGGGCGCCGCGAATCTTGATGTCTGTGAGCATTACCAATGACTTCTGAGGATACGACGTGCCGTCTTGCGCATGAGAACAAAACAGGTACATTCATAGACGGAATTCGCACCCGTGGCAATCGCGCGCATCGCAAAGGGGCGGCATGCCATAGCAGCGGACGAAAGCCGAAGCGAGTGTATTACGTAAGATGATTTGGCCTGGATTGTGGTGTCGCGGGTTTGCGCCAAGGCGGGCAGCCCCGCTACGGTGACGGTTCGGCGGCAAGGCATCACAAACCAGGGGAGGGATTGATGCGGTTCAGGTCAGTTGTGGCGGCTGTGATTGGCGCGGCGGGATTGGGGTTGGCGGCGGGGCCCGAAGCTTCGGCCCATGTGCTTGTCGAGAACATGAAGGGCCGGGCCGGCTACAATGAAATGTTCACGCTGATTGTTCCGCACGGCTGCGGCAGTTCGCCCACCACGGAACTGCGCATGAAGGTGCCGCCCGAACTGAGCCAAGTCATCCCGGAAGCCCCCGCCGGCTGGAACGTGCAAGTGCTGAAACGCAAGGTCGATAAGCCCGTCATGCGTTCGGGCAGGCCGGTCACCGAAGTGGTGGATGAGATCGTCTGGTCGGGCAATTCGCTGCCGTCCGAGCACCTGGGCCTGTTCCGTTTCATGGCAGGGGTGCCCAACACGCCGGACAAGGTGTTGTATTTCAAGACCATCCAGAAATGCGCCGAGGGCGAAAGCCGCTGGGTCGATACGGTGCCCGACACCGAGGAGATCTGGCGCGTATGGCTGAAGGATTATCCTTCGCCCTATGCCGTGGTGATCGCCCCCGACGCGCCGCAACTGGGTGTGGATATGAAGACACTGGCCAAGGCCGACGCCGAGATGAAAGCCAAGGCCAAGCCGCAGTAGCAGCCGCAAGAACGGCGCTTGCGCGCCGGGATTGTGGATAACTTGGTGCTTTTTTGCATGGGCCCGAGCCGTTAAGGTCCGCCCACAAATGAAGGAGTTTTCTGAGCATGGCCGGCAGCGTCAATAAAGTGATTCTCATCGGAAACCTGGGCAAAGACCCCGAGGTCCGCACCATGCAGAACGGCAACAAAGTCGCCAATCTAACATTGGCCACCTCTGAATCCTGGCGCGACAAGGCCTCGGGCGAGCGCAAAGAGAAGACCGAATGGCACCGCGTGGTGATTTTCGGCAACCTTGCCGACATCGCCGAGAAATATCTGCGGAAAGGTTCGAAGGTGTACGTCTCGGGCAGCCTGCAGACGCGCAAGTGGCAGAACAAGGACGGCCAGGACCAGTACACGACCGAGGTTGTGCTGCAAGGCTACGGCGGCGAACTGACCATGCTGGACAGCAAGGGCAGCGGCGGCGGTGGCTCGGGCGGCGGTTATGGCGGAGGCGGGGGCACCAGCGACGGCGACGAGCCCGTCATGTCCGGCGGCGGCTGGGACAACGGCGGTTCGGCCGGCGGCACCTTTGGCGGCGGTAAGGGCGGCAAAGGCAAGTCGTCCGACATGGACGACGATATCCCGTTCTAGATTGCTGCGCTGCAATATTTTTGCTTCCAACACTTTGCCTGCGTGGCTGCAAGACCAACCCCAGCAGGCCACAGTGCTTGCCCCGATTCTCAGGCATAGCGGGCTTTGGGCCCACCCCTAAGGCTTGTGCAGTTCATAACTGCGCCTGAGGGCCAAAAACCGTTCTCTAGAGGGCCTCAAGAAAAGGCTTTAATCGGCTGATTCAATGGCTATACTTATCCACAGGTGTAGCCGCCTCAGCCGCACTTAGCGGCCCCCTTGGCCCCCCAACCAATTGTGTGACGGAGCCACGGATTCTGCTAGAATTTTGGCCTGCACGGGGGACCAGAAGGGGGCTTCGTCCAAGGCGTTTTTGAGTGGCCTTTTGGCCAAAATCGCTTTGTGTGCGGCGCAACAAAATTCTTGAATTTAGTCTTCTTCAGCGTCCTTTTCGAAAGCACGTTTCCTTGACCGACACCGCCGACCTTCCGCCGTCCGATCTGCCGTCCGACAACGGCCAGCCGCCCCAACTTCCGCCGACTGTTCCCCCCGCAGGGACAGGCGGGCCGTCGGATTTCGACATCACGCCGATCACCATCGAAGAGGAAATGAAGCGCAGCTACCTCGATTACGCCATGAGCGTGATCGTCAGCCGCGCGCTGCCCGACGTGCGCGACGGCTTGAAGCCCGTGCACCGCCGCATCCTCTATTCGATGAAAGAGAGCGGCTACGAATACAACAAGCCCTTCCGCAAATCGGCGCGCATCGTCGGGGACGTGATGGGTAAGTACCACCCGCACGGCGACCAGAGCATCTACGACGCCATGGTGCGCATGGCGCAGGACTTCTCGATGCGTCTGCCGCTGATCGACGGGCAGGGCAACTTCGGCAGCATGGACGGCGACCCGCCGGCGGCGATGCGCTACACGGAATCGCGCCTGGCGAAGCCTGCCCACTCGCTAATCGACGACATCGACAAGGACACGGTCGATTTCCAGCCCAACTATGACGAAAGCCAGTCGGAGCCCTTGGTGCTTCCGGCGCGCTTCCCCAACCTTCTGGTCAACGGCGCGGGCGGCATCGCCGTCGGCATGGCGACAAACGTGCCGCCGCACAATCTGGGTGAAGTGATCGACGCCTGCTGCGCGCTTATCGACGACCCCACCACCAACGATGAAAAACTGATGGAAATCGTGCCAGGGCCCGATTTCCCCACAGGCGGGATCATCCTGGGCCATGCGGGCTGCCGGGCGGGCTACGCCACGGGCCGCGGCTCCATCGTCATGCGCGGCCGCACCGAGATCGAGGAGATCGGCAAAGACAAGCAGGCCATCGTCATCACCGAGATTCCCTTCCAGGTGAACAAAGCGGCGATGATCGAGAAAATCGCCGAACTGGTGCGCGACAAGAAGATCGAAGGCATCGGCGACCTGCGCGACGAGTCAGACCGTCACGGCGTGCGCGTGGTCGTGGAAGTCAAACGCGATACCGTCGCCGAAGTGGTGCTGAACCAGCTTTACAAGTTCACTCCGCTGCAATCGAGCTTCGGCGTGAACATGCTGGCCATCAACGGCGGCAAGCCCGAACTGATGACCCTGCGCCAGATGCTGACGGCATTCATCAGTTTCCGCGAAGAAGTGATCCGCCGCCGCACGGTGTTTGAACTTAATCAGGCGCGCAACCGCGCCCACACCTTAGTCGGCCTGGCCATTGCGGTGGCCAATCTGGATGACGTGATCGCGCTGATCCGCAAGGCGCCCGACCCCAACGTGGCGCGCGAGCAGTTGATGGCGCGCGACTGGCCTGCGGGCGATGTGGAGCCGCTGGTGAACCTGATCGACGAGCCCGACCGCAAGGTCGTGAACGGCGTCTACAAGCTGTCGGAACTGCAAGCCCGCGCCATTCTTGACTTACGCCTGCACCGCCTGACGGGGCTTGAGCGCGACAAGATCCACGCCGAACTGACCGACCTGGGCGGCGCCATCGTCAATTTCCTGGAAATTCTCCGCTCGCGCGAAAAGCTCTACGGCATTATGCGCAGCGAACTTGTGGAGATGAAGGCCGAGTACGCCACCCCGCGCCGCACGACTATCGAAGAGCTGGAATTTGAAACCGACATCGAAGACCTCATCCAGCGTGAAGACATGGTGGTGACGGTCACCAATTCCGGCTGGATCAAGCGCGTGCCATTGTCCACCTACCGTGCGCAGCGCCGCGGCGGCAAAGGCCGCGCCGGTATGGCGACGAAGGAAGAGGATTTCGTCACCGCCCTGTACGTGGTGAACACGCACACGCCGGTGCTGTTCTTCTCGACATCAGGCATGGTCTACAAGCTGAAGGTCTACAAGCTGCCTCTGGGCACGCCGCAAAGCCGCGGCAAGGCCATGGTGAACCTGCTGCCGCTGAAAGAAGGCGAGACGATTTCCACCGTCATGCCGCTGCCGGAAGACGAAACGACGTGGGGCAATCTGAACGTGATGTTCGCAACGACGGCGGGCACCGTGCGCCGCAACGACCTGTCGGATTTCGTGAACATCTTCCGCAACGGCAAGATCGCCATGAAGCTGGACGGCAACGACCGGCTTGTGGGAGTTGATACCTGCGATGAGAACAATGACGTGCTGTTGAATACCCGCCAGGGCAAGTGCATCCGCTTCCATGTGGGCGAGGTGCGCGTGTTCACGGGCCGTAATTCCGTCGGCGTGCGTGGCATCAAGCTGGCGGACGGCGATGAAGTGATCTCCATGTCGATCCTGAAACACGTGGAGTTCGACACCGACAGCCGCAACGCTTATCTGCGCATGGCCAAGAAACTGCGCGGCGGCGATGATATCGAGGAAGTGCCCAGTAAAGACGAAGAGGGCGCGGAAAACGGCGATACAAACAAAGTGCTGACGGAAGAGGAATTCCAGCGCTTCGCCGCGCAGGAGGAGTTCATCCTGACGGCCACGCGGCGCGGCTTCGGCAAGCGCACGTCTGCCTATGAATACCGCGTCAGCGGGCGCGGGGGCTCTGGCATCACCTCCATCGCCACGACAAAACGGAATGGGGATGTGGTCGCAAGCTTCCCGGTAAAGGACACGGACCAGATCATGATGATCACCGACGCGGGCCGCCTGATCCGCATGGGTATCACCGATATCCGTATCGCCGGGCGCTCCACCCAAGGGGTGACGCTGTTTGCGACCGGCGAAGAGGAAAAAGTGACCTCGGTGGCGCATCTTCCCGGTGACGAAAACGGCGAACACGCTTAAAAAGGCAACGTAAAGTTCCGCGCATCGAGGGGATGGCGATGGCGAAAGCAATCAAGGCGAAATCAAAAACCGCTTCTGAAACGGTTGGCCGCTACCGCATCGGCATTTATCCCGGCACGTTCGATCCCGTCACCAACGGGCACATGGACATCATCAGCCGCGCCGTGAAGGTGGTGGACAAGCTGGTGGTCGCGGTTGCGGTGAATATCGGCAAGGGCCCGATGTTCAGCCTGAAGGAGCGCGTCGAGATGTGCCGCGCCGAGGTGGCCAAATTAAGGTTGCCGGTGAAGGTGCCGGTGGAAGTGGTGCCCTTCGACACGCTGTTGATGCATTTCGTACAGAGTATGAAGGCGACCGTCATCATCCGCGGGCTTCGCGCCGTATCGGACTTCGAATACGAATTCCAGATGGCGGGCATGAACGCACGCCTAAATGACGAAGTAGAGACCATGTTCCTCATGGCCTCGGAGCATAATCAGTTTATCGCCTCGCGTTTCGTCAAGGAAATCGCCAAGCTGGGCGGCGATGTGTCGACTTTCATTCCGAAGGGTGTGAACGCGCGCGTCATCGGGAAATTCAAAAAGTAGTCATTCAACGCGGGGCAACGGCAATGGCATCACGGCTCGGGTTTGTCACGTTCGGGCTGGCGATCAGCCTTGTCTCGCAGGCCTTCGCACTCGAATACAAAACCGTGCCCGGTGCCGGCGGCGTGCCGCTGAACGTAGTGGAGGCGGGCGATAAGACTAAGCCCGCGATTTTGTTGGTGCACGGCTTCGCGCAAAGCCATTCCAGCTTTAAGTGGCAATTAGAATCTGCCGATCTTACGCGCGATTATCATCTGGTCGCGTTCGATCTGCGCGGCCATGGCAACTCCGGCAAGCCGTGGACCCCGGAAGACTATAAAGACTCCAAACTCTGGGCCGATGATGTGAAGGCCGTGATGGACGCAACAGGTTTGCAAAAAGCTGTCGCGGTTGGCTGGTCTTACGGCGGTTTTGTATTGGCGAATTACGTCGAGCACTACGGCACAGAGCGTTTGCTAGGCATCAATCTCACGGGGTCCGCTGCAGGTTTGGTAAACCCGCCGTTCCCGACACCGCCGCCCAACGCCGATCCTGACGTTGCCAAACAACGCATGGAAACCGCGAAGCAGCAAACATCGGGCAACCTGGAAGACAATGTGCTGGGCGCGCAGGGCGGCATCACATTCCTGACGGCGAAGCCCGGCAACGAAGAGTGGCAGAGTATTTCGCGCACAGGCGGGCTGTTGCTGTTGCCTTACGTGCGCAAAGCCCTGGTTGGCCGCAGCCTCGACAACACCAAAGTCGTGCCGATGCTGGCCAAGACGCCGGTTTTGGTTACGTACGGCAGCGCCGATGGCGTATTCGGCCCCGAGCAGTTGAACGGGTTGAAGAAAGGCCTGAAGAACGCGAAGTTCTCAGTGTACGAGGGGCTAGGGCACTCTGTGTTCTATGAAGACGCGGCGCGCTTCAACATGGAACTCTCAAGCTTCGCGAAGTCTGTGCAGAAGTAGCGACAAAGACAAGCTACCCCAACTTCACCGCAGTGCCGGTGACCGACACCATCAACAGTGTGCGGTTGTCGCCGCCGATAGCGCCCGTATCGACATGAATGCCGACTACGGCGTCGGCCCCCAGGGTCCGGGCGCGGGCCTCGATCTCGGCCATGGCGTGTTCGCGGGCGGCGATGATCTCCTCCTCGTAGGCGGCCGACCGCCCGCCGACGATGTCGCGCACGCTGGCGAAGATATCCTTGAAAATGTTGGTGCCCATGATCGTCTCGCCCGAAACGATGCCCAAATAGGCCTCGATTGTGCGGCCTTCGACGGAGTTGGTGGTGGTCAGAATCATGGCGGCGGTTCCCCTTATCAGCCGTGCGTGGGCGGCCCCAATCATGTCGGCATTTCGGCAGGTATTTCAACCATCTTGCGGGGACTGAACCTAAAAGCCTTCAGTACATAACAGAATTGAGAGAATGCCCTGGGCCAGGCCCTGCGGCCTTGAGCGCGCCCCGCAATCCCGCTAAGACTGCGCGCCCAAACACCCACCATCCGCAGGAGCGGACCTGAATGATCTTCCTTCGTAGGCTATTTGGCGCCGCCCGAACCGCGTTTGCCGGTTTGCTCGCCCTGCTGGCCGTCGGCGGCGTCGTTTCCGTCCAGGCTCAGGAGAAACTCGACATGGAAAACACCATTTACCTCGACCTGGAATACGGCCGCGTCGTCATCAAGTTGCACCCCGAACTCGCCCCCAAGCACGTGGCGCGCGTGAAGGAGTTGACCCGCCAGGGCTTCTACGACGGCCTGATTTTCCACCGCGTCATCGAGGGCTTCATGGCCCAGACCGGTGACCCGGACGGCGATGGCACCGGCGGCTCGGGCCAGAACATCCCGGCCGAATTCAATTCGGGCATCCAC
>JAEUKM010000177.1 GCA_016793085.1 Rhodospirillaceae bacterium | reverse complement strand
GATTTGATCTAGGTACTGAGGGCGGCATGATTCGCAAGATTCGGATTGCAATGGCGGTGGTGGCGTTCAGCGCGGTTTTTGCCGCCGTGGGCCCAGTTCAGGCGCTGATGTCGTTTCACCGCGGCAATACCGCCGAGCCCGACAGCCTTGACCCGCACCTGACGACCTCGGGCTATGCGGGCAACATCATCTTTGAGATGTTCGTGGGCCTCACCACTGTCGATCCCCAAGTAAACGTGGTGCCGGGGGCTGCCGAAAGCTGGACGATCTCGCCCGACGGCAAAACCTACACCTTCAAGATCCGCAAAGGCATGCAGTGGTCCGACGGCAGGCCGGTGACGGCCGAGGATTTCGCCTACGCTTTCCGCCGCACCATGGACCCCAAGACTGCTTCGCGCGCGGCCCCCTTGCTCTACATGATCGTCAATGCGCGCGAGGTAAACAGCGGCAAGGCGCCGGTGGAAAATTTGGGCGTGAAGGCCATCGACGCTTCGACGTTTGAAGTGAAGCTCTTGAACCCCACGCCGTATTTTCTGGAGCTGATCGTGCACCGTTGCTTTCCGGTGCCGCGCTGGGCGGTCGAGAAGTTCGGCAAGGACTGGACAAAACCCGAGAACATCGTGGTCAACGGAGCGTTCAAGCTGGCGCAATGGTTGCCGCAGGACCGCATCAAGCTAGTGAAGAACCCGACGTTCTACGCGGCAAGCGAGGTGAAGCTGGACGAAGTGCTTTATTATCCCACCGAGGATATGAACGCGGCCCTGAAGCGCTACCGCGCGGATGAACTTGATACCATTGTCAGCTTCCCGCCCAGCCAGCTCGAGTGGATCAAGGAAAATCTGCCCAAAGACCTGACGCTGACCCCCAACTACGGCCTGCTTTACTATACCTTCAACACCCGCAAGCCGCCGTTCGACGATCCGCGCGTGCGCAACGCGCTGTCCATGACGCTCGACCGCGAGATGTTCGTGGACAAGATCATGCGCGGCGGCGAACCGGCGGCCTACAGCCTCATCCCCGTCGCCGTGCGCAAAGATTACGTGCCCGCACCTTCGCACTGGCAGGGCGTGCCTATGCCTGAGCGCATCGCCAAAGCGAAAGCGCTGTTGGCTGAAGCCGGGTACGGGCCCGGCAAGCCCTTGAAGTTCGATTTCCGCTACAACACCGATGACATCCAGAAGCGCGTGGCGCTGGCCGCAACGCAAGTGTGGAAAACGCTGGGCGTGGAGGCGCAGCTTCTCAACAGCGATTTGAACGTGCTGAACGCCGATTTGCGCAACGGCGATTACCAGGTGGCGCGCTACCAGTGGTTCGCAGAGTACGCCGACCCCACCTCGTTCCTGTACCTGCTGGAATCGACCTCGGTGGGCGACAACCACTCGAAGTACAGCAACCCGGCCTACGACGCGGTGATGCAGAAAGTGTACGCCGAAGCCGACCACGCCAAACGCCTGGCCCTGATGCGCGAGGCCGAAGCTATCGCGCTGAGGGATTCGCCCATCACGCCCATCAACTTTTATGTCGGCAAGCGGCTGGCCAAGCCCTATGTGAAAGGGCTCGACGCCAACCCGCGCGGCATCAACCTCAGCCGGTATGTGCGGATCGAGAAATAGGCGCTACTTCGTCTTGCGCGTGAACACCAATTGCTTGGCGCTGGAGGCCTTGGCGTCGAAGCCGTAGCCGCCGACCGTGAACGCTTTCAGGCCCTCGACGGTTTCAACCTGGTTCTCGGCGATGAAGCGCGCCATCAGGCCGCGCGCCTTCTTGGCCATGAAACTGATGACCTTGGCCTGGCCGTTCTTGATCTCCTTGAACACGCACTGCACCACCGGCGCTTTCAGGGCCTTGGTGTCCACCACGCTCCAGTACTCGTCCGAGGCGAGATTGACGATGGTGGGGTTTTTCATCTTGGCGGTGATGGCGTTCAATTGCGCTGTCACGGTATTGCGCCAGTAGTCGTAGAGGTCTTCGCCCGCTTCGCTGTCCACCGCCGTGCCCATTTCCAGCCGGTAGGGCTGAATGGCGTCCAGCGGTCGCAAGAGACCGTACAGCCCCGAGATGATGCCGATGTGACCTTGCGCGTAGGCAATGGTGTCCTTCGCGGCACTTTTGGCGTCGAAGCCCATGTAGACGTCGCCCGCGAAGGCGTAGATGGCGGGTTTGGTATCGGCAGTGTTTTTCGGGTCGAAGGCCTGGAAGCGCTGATAGTTCAGGTCCGCCAGCTTCTGGCTTAAATCCATCAGGCGTTTTAAGTCGCCGGCGGTGTATTTCTTCACGCGCTTCACCAGAGGCCCGGCCTCTTTCAGAAGGGCGGGGGCCGTGGCTTTTACGCCTGCCGGCGCAGGCGCGAAATCCAGTTTCTTGGCGGGCGAAATCAGGGCGTACAACATGGCGGCTCTTAATCCGGATATATAACGTCCACCTGTATATCCCGCGAAACGACCTTGCGTTCAATGTGTTTGCCCGCGTTGACTTTCAAGACCCGCTGACTAAACCTCTTCCCCGGACGTTTAAAAGGAGGCTGCGCCATGGCTGCTCCCGGCTACTTGTTGGTTCTGGGCCATTCGCTCGAGATGACGAAAATGGCGCAGTATTCGGCGGCGCTGCCGCCGATCTATCAGAAATTCGGCGGCTTTTATCTGGGCATCGGCGGGCCGGGCCGCGGCGTGGAACTGCTGGAAGGGGCCTGGTTCGATCACTCGATGGTGCTGGCCCAGTTCGCTAGCAAGGCCGACATCCCGAAATTCTGGCACTCGCCCGAATACACTGAGGCCAAGCAACTGCGCAAAGGGGCGGGCGTCTTCAACGTGTTCGCCATGCAGGGCAACAGTCACGCGGCGCCCAAGGGCCAGCCTTCGTTCATGATAACAATTTACCGGCCCTTCGATGAGTTCAAGACCAACGAGATCAACGCCAGGGAAGACGCGAAGCTCGAGGCGCGCGGCGTGAACTTCATCGCCAAGGCCAAGTTCGCCGAAACCGAACGCCTGGAAGGCGATATGATGGACTTTGATTTCCGCATCGCGGCCTTTCCCACCCAGGCGGCGGCCACCAACTACTGGAACGAGCCCTCCGTGCGGGCCTTGCGCGAGGAACGCCAGAAAGCCGCGGGCGTGAACACGTTCCTCGTGGCCGGCGTGCCGCGCAAATAACCGGGGCCGTATACGGCGCAGACCAGCGTGACCATCCTGATCGACAACGTATCGGTGCGCTTCGGGGACGTGAGCGTCCTTGAAGGACTGTCGCTCGACCTGCGCGAGCGGCGCATCGGCATCATCGGCAACAACGGTTCGGGCAAGAGCACGCTGGCGCGGCTCTTGAACGGGCTGGTGCTGCCGAGCGCCGGGCGCGTGGTGGTGGAAGCTTTCGATACGCGCACGCATGGGGCAGATGTGCGCAAGCTGGTGGGCTTTGTCTTCCAGAACGCGGACGCGCAGATTGTCATGCCGACGGTGGCGGAGGACGTGGCCTTTGGGCCCAAGGCGCACGGCCTGGCCCCGCAGGACGTGGCCGCGCGCACCGAAAAGGTGCTCGCGCAGTTCAATTTGGCCGCCCTGAAAGACCGCGCCTGCTTCAACCTCAGCGGCGGCGAGAAGCAATCATTGGCATTAGCCGGCGTGCTGGCGCTGGACCCGCGGTGGGTGGTGTTCGATGAGCCCACCACCATGCTGGACCGCAAGCGCGCCAAAACCGCCATGAACGCCATCACAGCCTTGCCGCAGCATGTGATCGTGGTCACGCACCACGTGGAACTGCTGGAAGGCTTCGAGCGCGTGATCGTGCTGGAGGCCGGAAAAGTGGTGTGCGACGCAAGCCCGCGCGAGGCCATCGCGCATTATCTGGACACCTACATATGAGCATCGGCGTGTTCGTGCCGGGGGCTTCAGCTCTGCACCGGCTGCCACCGGGCCTGAAACTCGCGGGCCTCGCGGTCTATGCCGTGGCGGTTTCACTGACCGATAATGCGTATGTCATGGCTGCACTGCTTGCCGTGCTGGGGGCGGCGTGGGCCATCAGCGGCATCGGCATGGCGCGCCTTCTGGCTGCGCTGAAACCATTGGTGTGGATTCTGGCGGCACTTTTTGTTTTTCAGCTTGCCGTCTCCGGCGTGCGGCCTGCGATGGACATGCTGCTGACAGTCGGTGCAGTGGTGGTGGCTGCAGCTCTGGTCAGCCACACCACGCGCACCGATGACATGCTGGCGGCGTTGAAAACGGCCTTCGGCGTGTTCGCGCCGCTCGGCGTCAACGCGCAAAGCTGCGCCTTCGCCGTGGTGTTCACCATCCGGCTGGTGCCTTTTGTCGCCACGGTAGGGCGTGAGGCCATCGCGGCCCGTATGGCGCGCGGGGCCTCGGGCAATCCGCTGCCGGCGGTCGTGCCCGTCATCATTCGCCTGATGCGCGAAACCGACCAGTTGGCCGAGGGGCTGGTTGCACGCGGGTTCGGCCGCGCTTAAAACAGCGGCCATGCCCGTATCCTCCGCCGTCATTGACGCCAAGGCCCTGGTGCGCTGTGCGCTGTTCGCAGCCCTCATCGCGGCTTTGGGTCTGCTGCCGCCCATTCCGGTGCCGGTGCTGCCCGTGCCGGTGACAGCGCAGACTTTGGGCGTCATGCTGGCGGGCGCCGTGCTGGGGCCCAGGCGCGGTGCGCTGGCCGTTGTGCTGTTCCTCGGCGTGGTGGCGGTGGGCTTTCCGTTGTTGGCAGGTGGGCGCGGCGGCCTGGGTGCGTTCTTCGCGCCCAGCGCCGGGTTCCTGCTGGGCTGGGTGCCCGGGGCGTTCGTGGTGGGCGCGCTCGCCGTGGGCGCAACATCGTTGCTGCGCCTGATCGCCGCGTGCCTGACCGGCGGGATCGGTGTGGTGTACCTTGTCGGCATACCCTGGATGGCCGCCGTGGCGGACTTGTCATTAGCGCAAGCGAGCGTGGCGTCCCTGGCTTTCGTGCCGGGCGATATCCTCAAGGCCGTGTTGGCGGCCCTGGCGGCGAGGGCGGTGCATCGCGGCTACCCCGCGCTCGGCGCATGACATTAAGCATTATCACCGATGGCGTATTGGCCGCCGCCGCGCATGCGCCGGACCAAGCCGCCATCGTGTTCGAGGGTGATGAACTGACCTATGGCCAGCTTGCGCGGCACATCGGCGCGCTTGCGAGTGGCGTAGACGCCAAGCGCGCGTGGCGGGTCGCCGTATCCTTAAGCAATCATCCCGTGCTGCTGGAGATTTTTTTCGGCGCCGTTCACGCGGGTGGCGTGGTGGTGCTGTTCGAGCCGCGCTGGCCGCAGGAAACCTTCGACCTGATGGTGAAGGCCCATGCGCCGCAAATACTATTCGCTGATGTTGAAGACGCGCTGATCTGGCGCAATGCGCAAGATGGCACGCGCGCGATTTCATCACAGCCGACACCCGACATGCCGTTCCTAATCGGATTTACCTCGGGCACCACCGGTACTCCCAAGGCCTTCATACGCACGCACGGCACTTGGACCGCTTCGTTCGCGGCCTCCGCGGGTGAGTACGGCATTGGCCCCGAGACGCGCATGCTGGTGCCGGGGCCCCTTAGCCATGGTCTCTCACTCTATGCGGCGGTGGAAACGCTGAACGCCGGGGGCACGGTGTTTATGGAGGGTCGCTTTGATTCCGACCGGATGATGGAATTGGCCTGCGGCGGGCAGGTGAACACTATCGCCGCCGCGCCGACGCTGCTTGACCTGATGCTGGACTCGCACCCGCCGCGCATTGGCCACCATGTGCGTGCTATCGTTACGGCAGGGGCCAAGCTGCCGCCGAGACTGCGCGAGCGTTTGACGGCCGCGTTCCCCAACGCGGCGGTGATCGAATACTACGGTGCGTCCGAACTTAGTTTTGTCAGCATCGCGAGGGCAGATGAAGGTTGCCCGCCCGAGTCCGTGGGCCGCGCCTTCGCCGGCGTTGAACTGAAAGTATCACGCGATGACGGCGCGCCCGCCGCCGTGGACGAGGTGGGTACGGTGTGGGTGAAAAGCGCCATGGTGTCCTCGGGCTATGTGGGCGAGACCGACGGCACAGGCTTCCGAACGCAAGACGGTTGGGCCACGGTGGGCGACCGCGGCAGCCTTGATGCGCGCGGGTTCTTGACGCTGGTGGGCCGCGAAGGTGATATGATCATCAGCGGCGGCTTGAACGTCTATCCGCAGGAAGTGGAGGCCGTGCTTGGCGCGGCAGCTAAAGTCGCGGAAGTGCTGGTGCTGGGCGAAGCGGATGAACGCTGGGGCCAGATCGTCACGGCCGTCATCGCGGGCGAGGGAGCAACCTTGGCGGACTTAAAGCAGCACTGCGCGGAGCATCTGCCGCCCTACAAGCATCCGCGCCGCTGGTTCCGCATCGCGGCCTTCGCGCACACGGCCAGCGGCAAGATCGACCGCGCCGACGTGCTGTCGCGCTTGAAACAAGGCCGGGTGCAGGTGCTGACATGAAGGCCGTGATTGTCGCCGCACGCCGCACGCCCATCGGCAAGCTGAGGGGCGCCTTGCGCCGCTTCCGGGTGGAGGAGTTGGCCGCCCCCGTGTTCCAGGCGCTGCTGGCTGACGCCAAGCTGAAGCCCGAACAGATCGACGATGTGATCCTGGGAAACGCCGCCGGGCCCGGCGGTAACCCGGCGCGGCTGTCGGCGTTGCAGGCGGGTTTTCCGGTGTCGATCCCCGGCGTCACGGTGGACCGTCAGTGCGGCTCGGGGCTGGAAGCCATCAACATGGCCGCGCGCCTGATCGAAGCGGGCGCGGGCCACATCTACATCGCGGGCGGTGTTGAAAGCACCTCCACCGCGCCCTTGCGTTACGACCTGGGCGATGGATTGGCGCCGCCAGTGCCTTTCACGCGCGCGCGCTTCTCGCCCGAGTTCGTGGGCGACCCGGACATGGGTGCGGCGGCCGAGAACGTGGCGCGGGCCTACGGCATCACGCGCGCCCGGCAGGACGCGTATGCATTGCGGAGCCACCAGAAAGCCGTGGCCGCGCAAAACGAAAAGCGCTTCACGCCTGAGCTTGTGCCGTTGCGTGAGGGCGGGGCTGTCGTACTTGATCATGACGAATGCCCGCGCGCCGAGACGTCGCTGGAAAAATTGCAGGCCTTGCCACCGGTGTTCGATGCCCAAGGCACCGTCACGGCGGGCAATGCGTGCCCCATCAACGATGGCGCGGCGGCGGTGCTGATCATGTCGCAGGAGAAGGCCGACGATCTGGGCGTGGAAGAGGGGCTGGCGGTGGCCGATTCCACGGTCGCTGGCGTGGACCCCAACCTGCTCGGCATCGGCCCCGTGCCCGCCGTGCAGAAGCTGCTGGCGCGCCAGGACCTGACCATGGCCGACATCGACCTGGTGGAGTTCAACGAAGCCTTCGCGGCGCAAGTGTTGGCCTGCACCGACAAGCTGGGCATCCTTGAAGACCAGCTCAATCTTGGCGGCGGGGCGCTGGCCCTGGGTCACCCGTACGGCGCATCCGGTGCCGTTCTGGTGGTGCGTCTGTTCACCGAGATGATCCGGCGCGATGGCGGCGCGCGCGGATTGGCCACGCTTGGCATCGGCGGCGGCATGGGTTTGGCTACGCTGTTCGAGCGGTTTAGTTGATCCGGGTGCGGCGAGCGCGGGCGATCCGGACAGACCGCCCGCGTGATTTGCTTTCCTCAGCAGTGGCGGCGGCGCGCCCTTTGGCCGATGCAGGCATGAGGTTTGCGCAGAACCGCATCGTCGGCATGGAATGCACCCTGTATGGATGAATTGCCGCTTGATGGTGTCAATGCATGCGAAGGCGCGGTTGCGCTCAAGGCCATCGCAAGGCCAAGGGTGCACGAGGCGACGATGGTCCGGAATTCAAACGTCATAGTTGGCTCCTCCATTTTCAAAAGCCGGCGCGAAGCACAAGGCGCACGTCGCGGCCGGGAAGAAGAATTTCGTCTTTATTGAAGGCTGTGGCGTTGCGCTGTTCGGTGTCGGTCAGGTTCCGGCCGATCAGGCTGATCTCGATATCGCGTTGGTCAGGCCACGGCCTGAAGCCAAGCTCGGCCTCAAGCGTCGAGAAGCCGTCGGTCGGCGTTTCACCCTGGGCGGTTTTGTTCTGCGCGCCGCTGCGCCGCCACAGAACGCCTGCGTCAAACATGGCGCTCGTCCAGTCCAGCCCTACGCCGAAGTGATAGGGCGGAATCCGAGGCACGTTGCCGGCGTTGGACAGCGTGGCGCGCACGTAATCGGCGAGCGCCTTGACCTCAAGGCTGCCACTTTCCGTTTTCGCCACGGTGACGCGCGCCTTGCCTTCCAGCCCTCTGAACTTCGCGTTACCTTGCGTGTAGACCAGCTCGCGCAGCTCGTTCGCGTCCCCGGCAGCGCAATCGCCTTCTTCATCGCAGGTCTGCCCGGTCAGGCGGCCGTAGATGAAGTTGTCGAAATGCGCCGCCCAGGCGGACATTTCGAGATGCACGGGAGTGGCGTCGACGCGCAGACTGCCTTCAATCGAATTCGAACGCTCGATCTTCAATGCCGGGTCGCCCAGTTCGTAGGTCTGGGGGCCGTCATGGGGGCCGCGCGCGAAAAGCTCCGTCTGTGCCGGTGCGCGTGCGGCGCTGGCGACGGTCATGCCCAGGGTCAGTGCCGATGACGGCGTAAGAACAAGCCCCAAAGAACCACTGAGCGGCGTGAACTCGCGCGCCGTCTGCACGTTGCTTAAGGGCGTGCCTTTCACGTTCACATGCTCGGCGCGGGCGCCGGCTTGTAACTTTAACGTGGGAGTAAATGATGTTTCGGCAAACGCGAACGTCGCCGCCGATTTCGTCAGCGTCGGCAGCAGGTAATCGGCTCCTTCGCCAAGGGCCGTGAACTTCCTCCGCTGGGCCTGCACGCCGATGGCTCCGGCGGAGAGTGCGCCGCTTGGCGCCAGGATGGCCTCTACGCGGCTGTCCCACTCCTTATCCATAAAGGTGGAGTCCGCGGCTCCGGTCGCGTCTTTTTCGCTGTGGCTGTAATCGGCGTAACCTGCGTCGATGTTAAGGGATTCGAACGTGCCGCCATCGAAATCGATGGTGGAGCGCCCCAGCCCCTTGGTCTGGTTCATGTCGATGTAGGACGTTTCGCCGGGAATGCCGTAGCGCGCCTGATAGCGCACGACGGTCGCCCCCGTTTTGGACGCCTCGCCGATATAGGCCGCACCCAGCGACCCGCCTTCGCCCCGGAAGAACGAATTCGACAGGGAGCCGCCGGGAATATCGTAGTCTCCCGTGTGACGGCCGAAGCCATCGGCGTGAAAGGCCACACGCCCACTGCGCGCATCGAGAAGCGCCGAGCCTTGATAGAGGTTGGCCCCCGTTCCGGCGCTGGCCGAAACTTCGCCCGCGAAAGGTTTGTCGAGATCGGCGAAGGGGATGCGGTTGTTGATTGCATTCACGACGCCGCCGATGGCCTGGCTGCCGTAGCGCAACGTGGCGGCGCCCCGGATCACCTCGATCTCGCGCGTCGAAAGCGGATCGATCGGCACGCCGTGGTCGGGGCCCACGTCGGCGACGTCAAAACTGCCGGCCCCATTTTCCAGCACTTTGACGCGGGTGGAATCGAACCCCCGGATCACCGGGCGGCTGGCACCTGCGGCAAAACTCGAACCGGTGACGCCCGGTACGTCCGCCAGGGCATCGGCCAGATTGGCCCCGCCGCCGCGCAGAATGTCGTTGCGGTTCACTTGCCCGACGATGGTTGAAAGCGCATTGGGATCGCTGGCGTAAGGCGTTGCGGTGACGACGATCTCCTCGATTTTAGCCTCTTCGACTTTAGCGGGTGCCTCGGTTTCGGCCTGGGCGGTGGTGGCGGCCAGAAGAACGGCCGGAATCAGGATGGAATGCGCCACGCGGGCGCGGTTGGACATAGAGCAACACATCGGACTCTCCGAAAAACATAAACAGC
>JAEUKM010000074.1 GCA_016793085.1 Rhodospirillaceae bacterium | reverse complement strand
GCAAGCCCCGGCCACCACCACGCCGAGCGCGCCCGCCCCGACAGCGTCTGCCGCCACAGCCGCCAACACCAGCCTGCAAGCCAACATCGGCGCGCAGCAGAACGGCAACGCCGGCACGATGCCGCGCGATTCGGCGCCCATGCGCGCGCCCGAGACCGCTGCCCCCAGCAACACGGCCAGCAACAGCAACACCAGCCAGTCGCCCAGCTTCGCCACGGCCCTGAACCAGGCCACCGGCAACACCGCGACACAGCACACCGCCGCTGCCGAACGCCCGGCGCCGACGCAAGGCCAGCAAATCATCGAGCAGATCAAGGTGAACATCACCCGCGCCGCCAAGGCCGGGCTGGACCGCGTCACCATCCAGTTGCGCCCGCACGAGCTGGGCCGCATCGAGATCAAGCTGGAAATGTCGGCCGAGGGCAAAGTGACGGCGAACGTCACCGCCGACAATCCGGCGACGTTGGAATTGCTGCAGCGCGAATCGCGCGGCCTGGAACGCGCCCTGCAGGACGCGGGCCTGCGCGCGGATGCGAACGACCTTGAGTTCAACCTGCGCAGCGAAGACCAAACGCAGGAAGCCGATAAGAACGGGCAGCAGCGCCAGAACGGCCGTGAGCAGACGGCCGCTCAGATGAGCGACGCCGAGATTGAAGCCGATGACATGTACGACTACGCGATGGCCGCCAGTTTGCGCGGCGGCGTTGATACCTACGTCTAACCACCGAAGAACAACCAGAATCAAAAAAAGAGAGACAGGCCATGGTTGATGTTTCAGCACTTACAAGCGGGACGGCGGTGCAAAGCACCGAAAACGCCTCGCGCAATAAACTGGCGAAGGACCTCGATTCGTTCCTGACGCTGCTGACCTCGCAGCTGAAGAACCAGGACCCGCTGTCGCCGATGGATTCGACCGAATTCACCAATCAATTGGTGCAGTTCGCACAAGTGGAACAGGCGATCAACTCCAACGAAAGCCTGACCAGCCTGATCAGCCTGTCGCAGCAGAGCATCGTTACCAACGCCGTCAACTACATCGGCAAGACGGTGGAAGCTAACAGTTCGAAAGTGCCGTTGCAGGACGGCCAGGCGAAGATGGCTTACGGCTTGGCGGCGGACGCCCAGAGTGTGGCCATCGTCATCCGCAACGAAGCCGGCACCATCGTTTACTCGACGACCGGCGAGAAGACCAAAGGCGTCCATCCGTTGGATTGGGACGGCAAGGACAACATGGGTATTCAGCAGCCCGACGGCACCTACGAAATTCAGGTGACCGCGCTGTCAAAGAACGACGAGGCGGTCGAAACCTACACCACCGTGTTCGGCAAGGTGTCGGGCGTGACCCAGAAGGAGGGCCAGACCCTGCTGGTGATGGATAAGATCGGGGTTCCGATTGACAAAGTTCTGTCCATTACCGGCTGATTTGGCTGGAAAAAGAGGCAAGACCGTTAGCTAGAAATTAACCCCGCCGCGCCACTCTTGAGAGTGGAGCCGTCTAGATCGGACCCCGGTGTCGAGCAAGAGACCGACCCGGGACGCGGCGAACTAAAGGAGACGAAAGATGTCGCTTTTTGGTGCATTGTTCTCAGGCGTATCTGGTCTGCAGTCGCAGTCCAGCGCCATGGGCGCCATTGCCGACAACGTGACCAACGTCAACACCATCGGCTACAAAGGCACGAAGGTGAACTTCAAGACGCTGATCACCGCGCAGGTCTCGCTCACCCAGTATTCGCCGGGCGGCGTGCAGTCAGCCCCGAAACAGCAGGTTGACCTGCAGGGCCTGTTGCAGGCCACCACCTCGTCCACCGACCTCGGTATTTCGGGCTCGGGCTTCTTCGTCACCAACGAAGCAGCGCAACCTGCCCAGGGCGACCTGTTCACCTTCACCCGCGCGGGCTCGTTCAAAGTCGACAAGGAAGGCTTCCTGCAGAACGTCGGTGGCGCCTACATGCAGGGCTGGCCCTTAAGCTTCTTCGACGGCACGCCCAGCGCCAACCGAGTGACCGTCGGCAACAACGTGTTCATGAAGGCCTATGTCAACGAAGCCGGCGATCGCGTCCTGATCAACGACAACGTCATCGACGACACCAACCTGCGCCCCTTGAACCTGCAAACCATCGGCGGCACCGCTTCGCCCACGACCACGCTGTCGGTCGGCGCGAACCTGCCCGCCGAAGCTCTGGTCAACGACCAGGAACGCGTCAACTCGCTGATCTTCGACAGCTTAGGCAACCCGCACAACCTGACCTACGGCTTTGCCAAGACCGCGCAGAACACCTGGCGCATGAGCCTGGAACAGCCGGCGCAGTCGGCGGTGATCACGCAGAAGACGCAGAACGGCGAAGTCCACTTCTCCGCCGGGCGCATCGACTTCAACGACGAATTCGTCTCGCCGATCACCGGCCAGATCGACATCGCACCCTTGGGCGCCGCCACGTCGTTCACCATCAGCGCCAACCCGGACGACACCAACAACGTCGACACCACCGGCCGCACGCTGAGCCAGATTCTCGACCGCATGGCCACCATCATGAACGACTACTTCGTGACGGTGTTCGGTTCGGCCCCGACGCCTCCGGGCAACTGGGTGCGCCGCATCGCCGGTGAAAACGGCATCACCTTCGATCAGGCCTCTGAAACCGTCGACATGACGTTCACCGCCACGGCCACGGACTCGGCCACGGTACCCAAGCAGCTGATCACCCAAAGTTCGACCTCGGGCTACACCGTTCCGGCGCTGGATGCGACCTACGGCTGGTACACTCAGGTCGACGTCAACACCGGCCTGCCCGGCCTGAACGCGCCTTCGGTCGAATTCGCGGGCAACGGCACGCCCAACGAATTCTTCAACCGCACCGCCTCGCTGGCGCCCTCGCCGCAGCACACGGTTGAAATCATCTGGGCGAACGGCGCCGAGAACATGGTCAACGGCAACACCAAGAGCCCGCCGATCCAGGCGTTCTTCGGCAACTACAACACGCCGGACGGTCTGACGCAGCTTTCGGGCAGCTTCCAGCTGAACTACCTGCAGCAGAACGGCGCCAAGTTCGGCAACTTCGCCGGCGTCACCATCGGCACAGATGGCGTCGTGACCGCGCTGTTCGACAACGGCGTGACGCGCCCAGTGTTCATGATCCCGGTCGCCACCTTCACCAACCCTAACGGCCTGCAGTCGCTGTCGGGCAACGTCTGGATCGCCACGGACTTCTCGGGCAACCCGACCTTGCGCGAAGCGGGCGATGCCGGCGCCGGCCAGATCAACGCCGCCTCGTTGGAATCCTCCACCGTCGACCTGGGTGAAGAATTCACCCGCATGATCACCACCCAGCGCGCCTACTCCTCGGCCGCCAAAGTGATCACCACCTCCGACGAAATGCTGGATGAACTGCTCCGGATCAAGCGCTAAGCGCTGACTGAATAAGAGGACTGATAGAAAAACAAAACCCCGGCCTCAAAGCCGGGGTTTTGAATTTATGACTCTTTATTTGGTCGGGTTTTCCACGCCAAGTGGAAGACCACTTCTCGGGAAAACCCTCCTATATAAAATCCAACCCCACATCCAAACACGGTGCGGAGTGGGTGATCCAGCCCGCCGACATCAGATCCACGCCTGATTCGGCAATCTCTTTCGCGGTCGTCTTCGTGATGGAGCCCGAAGCTTCCGTTACCGCGCGGCCGTTCACCAGTTTCACCGCTTCGGCTAGTTGCGCAGGCGTCATGTTGTCCAGCAGCAGCACGTCGGCCCCGGCCGCAATGGCTTCTTCAATTTGCGAGATATGGTCCACCTCCGCTTCGACTTTGACCATATGACCAACCTTAGCGCGCGCGGCGCGCACCGCCGCCCCCACACCACCGGCAGCAGCGATGTGGTTATCCTTGATCAGCACGGCGTCATAGAGACCGAAGCGGTGGTTCACGCCGCCGCCGCAGCGCACCGCGTATTTCTCCAACGCGCGCAGGCCCGGTGTGGTCTTGCGCGTGCAGCAAATGCGCGCCTTGGTGTGGGCAATCACACCGGCAATCTCGGCGGTGGCCGTGGCCACGCCTGACAAATGCCCCAGGAAGTTTAGGGCCACACGCTCGGCGCTCAAAATCGGATGGGCAGGACCGGAAAGCTCAAGCACCACGTCGCCCGCGGCCACCTTGGACCCATCGGATACTTTGATAGTCACCTTCACTTCATCACTGAGAAGTGCAAAGGCGCGCCGGGCCACGTCGACGCCCGCGATCACGCCGGGTTTACGCGCGGCGATGACGGCGCGGGCCTGTGTGCCCGCAGGAACCGTCGCCGCCGTGGTGATATCGCCCGCATCACCCAAATCCTCGGCGAGCGCGCGGCGCACGGCCTCGTCGATAAGATGCGGAGCCAGCGTCATGGCGGGGTTAGGCGCCGGGTTTCCAGCCGTTCAGCATGCGTTCGACCGACACGCGCGCCTTCACGGCGATGGCCGGATCGATGTGCACCTCGGTTTCCTCGGCTTCCAGGGCATGCAGAATGTTCGCCAACTCGATTTTCTTCATGAACGGGCACAGATTGCAGGGTTTCACGAAATCCAGCTCGGGGAAATCGGCCGCGACGTTGTCGCTCATGGAGCATTCCGTCACCAGCACCACCTTGGGCGGGCGGTGCTTGGCGACATAGTCGATCATGCCCGCCGTGGAGCCGGCATAGTCGGACACGGCGATAACCTCGGGCGAGCACTCGGGGTGCGCCAGTACCACCACGCCGGGGTTGGTGGCGCGTAAGTTTTGTATATCCGCCGGGCTGAATTGCTCATGGACGACACAGCGCCCCTTCCAGGTGATGATCTCGGGCTTCACCACCTTGGCCGTGTTCAGGGCCAGGTATTCATCGGGCAGCATGATGACGCGCGGCACGCCGAGACCGTTGACGATCTCGACCGCGTTGCCAGACGTGCAGCAAATGTCGGACTCGGCTTTCACCTCGGCCGAGGTGTTCACATACGTCACCACCGGCACGCCGGGGTACTGTTCTTTCAATTTGCGCACGTCTTCGGCGGTGACGGATTCCGCCAGCGTGCAGCCGGCCCCCGTGTCGGGGATCAGCACCTTCTTGGACGGGTTCAACAGCTTCGCCGTCTCGGCCATGAAGTGCACGCCCGCCATAACGATGATATCGGCGTCGGTCTTGGTGGCGCTGCGCGCCAAAGCCAATGAGTCACCGGTAATGTCGGCAACGCAGTGGAAAATCTCGGGCGTCATGTAGTTGTGGCCCAGGATCACCGCGTTCTTCTGCTTCTTGAGCTGGTTGATGCGGTCGATCAGCGGCGCGTACACAGGCCATTCCACTTCGGGGATGACCTTCTTCACCTTGTCGTACAGGTGGGCAGTGTTGCGCTTTACGTCAGTGGTGAAGCGCAGGTCGGCCTTGGCTGGCGTGACAACATTCATGGGCGGCCCCTTCCGCGCGTCCTTATGTCGCGCTCGTTTTTTGTGTGGTGCGTCTCTGTCCGGTTTCGCGCGCCAGTTATACTTATTTTGAGCATAAGCGGGCCGCACGAAAACCACGTGTCGTAGAATCGCAACGTGGTAGATAAAGGTTAGGTGCCCGAAATGCTCAAGTCAAGCATAAGGCGCCGCCGGGCGAAAAGTGCTAATATATTGATTTTATTGAATATTATTGAAGCCTATTTCTTCGGCTTGACCCGCACCGACAGGCGCACGCCCGAAGCAGGGCGTTCCCGCACCACGTCGCGGCGGAACCGGAACAGCTCGGCCGGGCGCCCGCCGGTCTGGCTGGAGATCTGGCCGGTGGCCTCCACCAGGCCTTCGTTGGCCACAAGCCGGCGGAAGTTCTGCTTGTGCAGCCGCGCCCCCGCCAGCGCCTCGGCGGCGCGTTGTAACTGGTAGAGCGTGAAGTTGGGCGGCATCAGCTCGAAAATGACCGGGCGGTATTTGATCTTGGCGCGCAGGCGGCCCATGGCGGTGGCCATGATGCGCCTGTGGTCTTTAATCAGCACAGCGCCGGTCAGCGTGTGAGCCTGCACCAGACCGGGATTGGCCCGCTCGCGGCCGTCGGTGACGGTTTCGGCGATCAGCCCCGCCTCGTAGAGCAGTTCGTAGCGTTCCAGCACCCGCTCGTTGTCCCAGGCCATGTCGCCAAGGCCAAAGGTGGTGTCGATGCGCTCGCGGCGACGGGCCCGGTCGGCGCGGTTATCGGGCGCATCCGCCCAGGCCTTCAATTCCGAGCCAATGACCTGGCTGACAATGGCCGGCGGGCCCGAGCGCCAATCCTCCCAGGGAAAATGCCGATACCAGTCGCTCCAGTCGGCGTTCTCGGGGCTGCGCAGGTCGGTCTGGCGCACCAGGGCCAGGTAGCCCACCGACACCGGGCGCGGGCCGCCTTTGCGCTCCTGCGGATCACGGAACCGATCCCCAAACGTGTAAAGCTGTTCGGCGTAACCCAGTTGGATGCCCGACTGCTCGCCCACCCAGGTCCGTAAACCCTCTTCAAGCGTGCGGTGCGCCACCGGGTCGAAGGGGCCGCACGGCAATCCGAACTGGCTGTGTGTTGCAGAATCGCCACCCTGGTCGCGCACGAGCAGGATTTTGGGCGCTTCATCATGCACCGCGACCAGCGCCGCACTGAGTTCGATGGCGATCGCGCGGCTGTCGCTACCGGATTGTTCTTTCGTCGTTTTTGCCATTTTCCTTCCGGCGCCGCGGCGGCGGTTTCAGGCCCGATTGAATGACGCCCGCACTAGGCCGGTCAATGGGGCAATTTTTGCCCAGTATTAACGGCTTCTTCACCTCGCGCACATAGCGTGCACCCAACACGTGAAAAAGCG
Organism: Rhodospirillaceae bacterium; assembly: GCA_016793085.1. GTDB lineage: Bacteria > Pseudomonadota > Alphaproteobacteria > Rhodospirillales > Rhodospirillaceae. Next base: position 2,633 of record JAEUKM010000074.1, on the reverse strand, counting down.
CCGGGCCAGGGGTGCATCCCTGGCGCAGGAGGACCGCCTGCGATGCGAACCGGCGAAAAACGAGAGGGCCGACCTTGAATCCGTTTATGCAGCAATTGCGAAACCTGGGACCGGCGAAACTCGCTGCCATGGGCGGCGTGGCGTTCGGCCTGATCGCCTTCATCATTTTCTTCGCGACGCGCTTCTCCGCCCCGCAGATGGAACTGCTGTACGGCGAACTTTCCGCCACAGATTCACGAGAAATCATCCAGCAGCTTGAAAAAACCGGCGTGCCGTTCCGCACCGCCGAGAACGGCACCCAGATCATGGTCGCCTCGGACCAGGTCACCTCGATCCGCATGCAGATGGCCGAACAGGGCCTGCCCTCAGGCGGCTCGATTGGCTACGAGCTGTTCGACACCATGGATGCGCTGGGCACCACCAACTTCGTCCAGAACATCAACCTCGTCCGCGCCCTGGAAGGCGAACTGTCGCGCACCGTGAAGTCCATCGAAGGCGTGCAGAGTGCGCGCGTGCACTTGGTCATGCCCCAGCGTGAGATGTTCAGCCGCGAGATGCAGGAACCCACGGCCTCGGTCTACATCAAGATGAAATCGGGCCGTCTGGCCGAGAACCAGGTGCAGGCGATCCAGCACCTGATCGCCGCCGCCGTGCCGAAACTGAAACCCACCGCCATTTCCATCGTCGACGAGCGCGGCACGCTGCTCTCGCGCTCGTTTGAAAACGATGCGCAGATGGTGGCCGTGCAGCAGGACGAATCGCGCACAAAACTTGAACGCAAACTGGCTTCGGCCGTCGTGGCGCTGGTGGAAAGTTCGCTGGGCCCCGGCAAGGTGCGCGCCGAAGTGCGCGCCGAAATGGATTTCGACAAGGTCGTCACCAACGACGAAAGCTTCAACCCCGACCAGGCCATTCCGCGCTCGACGGTAACGGTGACCGAGGCCAACTCGTCGCTGGAAGCCGACCAGGAAAACGTCACTGTCAACCAGAACCTGCCCGATGCGCGCCTGAACAACCAGGGCGGCCCGAAGTCGCAGACCAGCGAGAACCGCTCGGAAGAAACGGTGAACTTCGAAATCTCGAAGAAAACCGTCAACACGATCCGCGACCAGGGCTCGTTAAAACGACTCTCGGTGGCCGTGCTGGTGGACGGCAACTACACCACCGCCGAAGACGGCACGAAAACCTACGCGCCGCTTGAGACGGAAACGCTGGATAAGATCGAATCCCTGGTGCGCTCGGCGATTGGTTTCGACGCCAACCGCGGCGATCAGGTTGAAGTCATCAACATGCCCTTCACGGGCTTCGATGACCTGGCCAAGGGGGCAGAGGAATTCAACCTTCTCGGCTTCAACAAAGAAGAAATCATGCGCATGGCCGAGGGCCTGGGCGTCGCGTTCGTCGCGGTCCTGGTCATCGTCCTGGTCGTGCGCCCGCTGGTCAGCAAGGCCTTCGAGTCCATGCCCGCCGGCGAGGATCAGCTGATGAGCGCCGACGGCGGCATGGCGCAACTGACGGGCCCCGGCGGCGTGCCGATGCCCATGCCGGGTGCGGCTGAGGAAGATGAAGACCTGGATGAGCTGATCGATATCGACAAAGTCGAAGGCCGCGTGAAGGCATCCTCGGTGCGCAAGATCAACGATATCGTCGACAAGCACCCCGAAGAAGCCTTGGCGATCCTGCGGACCTGGCTTTATCAGGAAACTTAAGCGGTTAGGCCCCTTCCCCAGCATGGGGGAATGGGCCCATTTGAGGTATACTTGGTATTCAGCGGCGGCCCCGGTTGCGACCCCCGGCGGCCTTGAGGGTTAGGGAAAGCATCTATGGCGCGCGTCAAAGAAGATTATCGCAGCCTCACGGGCCCCCAGAAGGCCAGCATCATGCTGCTCTCGCTCGGCGAAGAGCAGGCCAGCAAGCTGTTCTCCATGATGGAAGACGACGAGATCAAAGAAGTCTCGCAGATCATGGCCAACTTAGGGACCATCGGCGCCAACATCGTCGAGCGCCTGTTCGTCGACTTCGCCGATGCCATCTCCAATACCGGCTCGCTGGTCGGCTCTTACGAATCCACCGAACGCCTGCTGATGAAGTCCCTGGGCAAAGACCGCGTCTCGCTGATCATGGAAGAAATCCGCGGCCCCGCCGGCCGCACCATGTGGGACAAACTGGGCAACGTGCACGAACAGGTGCTGGCCAACTACCTGAAGAACGAATACCCGCAGACCGTGGCCGTGGTGCTGTCGAAGATCAAGCCCGACCATGCCGCGCGCGTGCTGTCGCTGCTGCCGGAAGGCTTCGCCATGGAAGTCGTCATGCGCATGCTGCACATGGAAGCGGTCCAGAAGGACGTTCTGGAATCGATCGAGAAGACGCTGCGCACCGAGTTCATGTCGAACCTGGCCCGCACGGCGCGCCGCGATGCGCACGAGATGATGGCCGAAATCTTCAACAACCTCGACCGCTCGACGGAAAGCCGTTTCATCACCGCGCTGGAAGAACGCAACCGCGAGTCCGCCGAGAAGATCAAGCAGCTGATGTTCACCTTCGAAGACTTGATCCGCCTGGATGCGGCGGGCGTGCAGACGCTGCTGCGCCATGTCGAGAAGGAAAAGCTGGGTCTGGCCCTGAAGGGC
>JAEUKM010000053.1 GCA_016793085.1 Rhodospirillaceae bacterium | reverse complement strand
ATTGCGCGCCCGAGGCCTTGAGCATCGTGCAGACCATGGGCCTCACCGCGTACTTGCTGCTGGCCGATTACGTGAAGCTGCCCGCAGGGTCGTGGATCATCCACGATGCCGCCAATTCCTCCATCGGGCGCATCATCATCGGGCTCGCCCATTATAAAGGTTTGCGCACCGTCAACATCGTGCGGCGTGCGGGCTTGGACAACGCGTTGAAAAATCTCGGCGGTGACGTGGTGATCGCCGATCCCGGCGATGCGGACCGGCTGGCCGAACTGGTCGCCGCCGCCACCAACAACGCCGACATTAAAGTGGCCCTGGACATGATCGGCGGCCCGCTGGCCGGGCGCCTCGCCCACTGCCTGGCGCCTGGCGGAACGCTGGTGCTGTACGGCGGCACGGGGCCCGAAGCTGCGCAAATCGAGTTCATCGACCTTACGCGGCGCGACCTGACTGTCACCGGCATGGGCATGTCGCGGTCTTTCAACGCCCGCGCCGCGCCTGAAAAAGCCGCCGTCATGGCCGAGCTGGGCGCGCTTGCGGCCAGAGGCATCATCCGCACCAGCATCGCGGCGCGCTATATGCTTGATGAGTACGAAAAGGCATTTGCCCATGCCGCGCAGCCCAATTCCGATCGCAACGGCAAAGTGGTCTTCGTATTCTAGTTTTTGGGCTTCTCGAAGATCATCAAGTGTTGCCAAGGCAGCATGTCCTTGGTCGTAACCCAGCTTAAGCCCAGCGCCGCCATTTCGCGCTTGGCCTGGGCTTGCGTCATTTTGTGGGCGCGCTTGATGGGCACGCTGTCATCCTCGGCGCGGTATTCCACCAGAGCGATCTTGCCGCCGGGCTTCAGCGCCCGCACCATCGCCTCGCCCATTTCCTTGGGGTACGCAAACTCGTGGTACGCATCGACCATCAGGATGAGGTCAATGGCGCCCGCGGGCAAATTCGGATCGCGCTCGGTGCCCAGCACGCCGACAACATTGCCTTGCTTCGCTGTCTTTGCGCGTTCGGCCAGAAGATCGAGCATCTCCTGCTGAATGTCGACCGCGTAGACCTTGCCCGTTGAAAGGCGCGAAGCGATGCGCAAGCTGAAATAGCCCGTGCCCGCGCCGATGTCGGCCACATGGTCGCCGGGCGAAAGCGGCAGGTTGTCCACCAGCAACGCGGTGCCTTCTTCGGCGTCGCGGCCCGGGCGGTCCAGCCAGAAGGCGCCCTGGTGGCCCATCACATAGGCGATCTCGCGGCCCATGTAGACCTTGCCGATGCCGCCGTCGGTGGGACGCGTGGTGGTGTAGACATCATCGGCGGCAGCAGCGGCAGCGCCGAGCGATAGCCCGGCGCAGAGAACTAAACGGAAAAGGCCCGCTCGCATTACGCCTTGGGCAACGGAATGAATTCCGTCTCGCCCGGCGGCAGCGCGAAACGCCCGCCGTCCTTGAAGGCCTTGGCCGCTCCTGTGGTCCAGTCGGTGCGCGCAGCGGCCAGCTTCGCTTCGTCGCTGGCGACAAAGTTCCACCACAGATGCCGCGGCCCATCCAGCGGCGCGCCGCCCAGCACCATGAAGCGCGTGCGGGCACCCTGGGCATGCAGTGTCACCGTCAGTTCGGGCAGGAACACCGCCATGGTGCCCGCCTCGACCACCTGGCCCGAGATTTCCACCTGGCCTTCCACCACGTAGATGGCGCGCTCTTCATGGTCGGCGGGAATGTCGAAGCTGGCGCGGTCGGCCATCATCACGTCGGCGTAGATGGTGGGGCTGTAGACTTTCACGGGAGAGGTCAGCCCGAAGCCCGTGCCGAGGATAAGGCGTAAGTTCATGTCGCCGCGGTTGAACGTGGGCAGCTTGGCCGCCGGCACATGCGTGAAGCTGGGTTTTTCTTCCTCGTTCTTCTGCGGCAGGGCGAACCACGACTGGATGCCGTGCAGCGACGAACCCGCGCGGCGCAGTTCGGTGCGGGTTCGTTCGGAATGGACGATGCCCTTGCCCGCCACCATCCAGTTCACGTCGCCGGGCCGGATGGCCTGCTCGGTGCCCAGGCTGTCCTTGTGCATGATCTCGCCTTCGAACAGGTAGGTGACCGTGGCCAGCCCGATGTGCGGGTGCGGCCGCACGTCCAGCCCCTTGCCCGCCGGGAACTTGGCCGGGCCCATGTGGTCGAGGAACACGAAGGGCCCCACCATGCGCTGATCGAGGGCGGGCAGGACGCGGCCCACTTCGAAGCCTCCGATCAGATCACGGCGGCGGGGACGGATGGTTTTGGCTACGGCACTGAACACGGGGCGGCTGCTTCACTCAAACGGGGCTCAACAGGGGGGTAACGCCTACCGTTTATAATTCACTTCCATATAAATGCCATTGGGATCGAACATCGACATGGTCCGCAGTTTGATGGGCGGCCCGTTGTTGAAACCCGGCACTTCCCAGTCCGTGGGCGGGGCGACGATGGTGGCCCCCTTCTGCTTGGCCCGCTCGTAAATGCCGTCGACGTCCTTGGTCTCCCAGACCAGCAGCGGATCGCCCATCTGGACCTTGGTGCGGCCCTTTTTCACCCCACAGTCGAACGGCTGGTCCAGGTACTGCATCAGGCCCAGCATGCCGATCAATGGGTCGTCGGCTTTCAGCAATATCAGATGGCAGGGCGCGTTGTGCGGGGCCGCCGGCGGAAAGAATTTATGCACCGCCACCTTGTCGCTTTCGTACCACTTCGTCATGCCGAAGACGTGCATGTAGAACTGCGCGGCTTCCTCGGCGTTGGGCACCAGGAACGTGGTGCGCTTTAAGAATCCATCAGCCATGTCTGCGTCTCCCCTGTCTTACTTCTGTGCCGGCAGCATTTCATAAAGTTCCAGGCGCACGCCGTTCGGGTCGCGCAGGAACATCTGCAGTGATTTGCCTGACGGCGACGGAATGGCGGCGCGGATCACTTCGTAGCCGCCGGCCCGCGCCCGGGCTTCGATCTCCTTGATGCCCTTCACCTCGTGTACCAGCATCACATCGCCGGCGCTGTTGGCGCCACCCGCAGCGCGCGCCAGTGTTTTGAAATCGGGGTGGACAATGCCCATGATCGACAACCCCGCGCCGTCCTTGGACATCATCCCCGTCAAGGTGCGCTTGGCCCCTTCTGGCAGGCCCAGGGGGTCGTTGGCGGTGGCGGGCGGCAAGTCGTTGGTGGACAGTTCGGCGTATCCCATCACATCGCGGAAGAATTTCACCGTGGCAGCGCGGTCGGCCACGAAGATGGCCGTGCGCAGATAGGTGGACGATACGGCCTCTTGCGCCTGTGCCGCGGGTGCGGCCAGCGCCAGCATCAACCCCATGATCATCCCAAACGTCTTCATCATCCCCTCCCGCTTCATGCAATCATCATGGCGCGTCCGGCCGTCAGCGCCAAGATGCGCGGGGCCAAAAGCCGCGAAAAACAACCGCCGGACGCAAGGGCGCAGAAAAGAAAAGTCAAGAAGACGGCGAAGTGTCCGCGAAGGCCACCGCCGCCTGCAAATGCAGGCCTGATGCAGGTGGAGTGCGGCAGTTGCGGGGAAAACGGGGATTTCGGGAAAGACGTGGAAAACGGGGAATCGCCTCAGCGATTTTCGCCGCCGGCGGGGGGCGGCAGATCGTTGGGGTCGTGGTCGATGGTAATGGGGCCCCGCGCGGACCCACCATGACGCGGCGGCTGCGATTGATCGAAAGGGTTGGTTGAACCGCGCCGCACAACCCAAATCGTACCGGTCTTGCCGCGCCCGAAGATCAGCCCCAGGATAATCGCAACACCCACGACGATGGCCGCCGTGGTGAAGGCGAAGGCGAACAGCACCACGCCTGCGATCAGCGCCAGGATGAACAGGATGATGCGGAAGTATTGCGCCAGCATGGAGGCTCCTTAGAACGGCTTCACCGTGCCGAGAAATGCGGTGACCAGCAACGTGACATACAACACCAGCACCACGGCCAGCGTCTGGCCCATGGATTTGCTGGCGGTTGCTTCCAGCGCCGGCGTCGAGCCTGAGACATTGATCTCGGTGTAGGCCGCATCGAACGGCCGGGAGACGGCGGTCATCAGCATGGCGATGAAACACACGGCCCCCAGCAGCAGAATTTTCGCGGCCAGCCATTTTTCGGCGACGGGCTCGCCGCTCATCAGCGAGGCAATGCCCGCCGACACCAAGGCGCCGCCAAAAAGGCCCTGGCCCCAATACTGCACGGCGCGGAAGGCGCCGACCCACCCGGCCTTGCCGTTAACGTGCGCGCGCCAGATCGCGATGACCCATGCGCCGCCCACGGCCCAGGCCGCGAGCAGCGCCCACAGCGGCACCAAGTAGAGACCCACCGCATCGATCAGCGTGAGCCCAGAGGGGAAGATCAGCGCGAAGCAAAACCGCGGCAACAGGTCGATGTCGCCCAGCACGGTGAACAGGGCGTTGCGCGTTTCCAGGCTGTACTTGGTGGTGCGCGCCACGTTGGCGCACAGGAACACGCCAACATCGGTACCGACCCAGAACACCAGCAACAGAATATGAACGTAACCCCACACCTCAGGCGCCATGCGGCCGCATCCCTTCCCCGGTTGATCCGGGCCTGAAGGTATCATTTAGGGCGCTAACGCCAAATATCCAGAGACGGGCCCAGGGGAATCAAATCCGGGGAATCAAACCCGGGGAATCAAATCCGGAGGGGGAATCAGGCCCGACGCCCGCGGGCGGCGCGGGCTTAGCCCGCCATGCGCTCCAGAACCTCGATGGCCGCGCGCTCGCCCGATTCCATGGCCGATTCCATGCCCACATCCAGGCGGCGGGTGTGCTCGCCGGCGAAGTGCAGCCGGCCGTGGGGTTTGATCATGTCGATGGCCCAGCGCGACACCTGGCCGGGCGCATAGGAATGGCGGCAGCCTTCCACGAACATGTACTGCGGCCACGAATGCACGCCCACCACCTCGAGCTTGCCTTTCAGCGCGGGGCGCAAACGTTCCAGTTCGGCCACCACGAAAACGGCGCGCTCTTTCGGCGGTAGCTGATCGAGCCGGTCGCCCTTCTTGCCGGTGACGAACGCCATGGCGCGCGTGCGGGTGCCGTCATAGTTGATGGATTGGCGCAGGTTGGTCACCGGCCCGTCCGACCACATGCTGGCGTCAAAACCGTCCTGCTCCCAGTAGGGCGCGCCCTTCAGGGCGAAATAAACCTGGGTGTTGGTGGCATAGGGCATCATGCGCACGGCCTCGGCCTGCATCCCCTGCAGCGGTTCACTGATGGACACGCGGTTGAGCGGCTTGAAGGGAATGGCCGAGATGGCAAATGCGGCTTGATAGGACGAACCGTCCAGGCAGCGCACGGTCACATCTTTCGACGTCATCGCAATTTCGGCGACGATCTTGTTCATCAGCACGCCGTCGCCCAGTTTGCGGGCCATGGCCTCGGGCAGACGCGAGGTGCCGCCCACCACGTGCTGCGAGGTTTCGGCATACTGCTGGAAGCGGTCTTTGGTCGAATCGCCCGATGAGCCGAAAATGGTGATGCCGCGCGCCTCTTCCTGCATCAGGGTCAGCAACGACGCCTCGGCATCCATCAGGCGCAGGGCTTCATCGGATACGCCCTTGCTTTTCAGCCATATGGCCGGTGCGATGTCGTACTGTGCGGCCTGGGGTTCCAGCCAATCCTCGGGCGCCTTGAACGTCAGATGCTTGCGCATGACGTGCGAGAACAAGGCCTGCGGCAACACGGCGCGCTCTTCGCCCACGGTTTTGTTCTGGGGGGCCGACGTCCAATCTTCTTTTTTGATCAGCTTGCCGCCGACGTGATAGGCGAAAGGCGCATTGATGTTCGAGCCGGGGCCCAGCTTCACATCCAGCCGCTGGCACATGTCGAGCACACGGGCATAGTCGGGCCCGATCTGGCTGGCGCCCAGCTCGGGCTTTGTGGAAAAATGATCGGCGGTAAAGGCGCGGCCGCCGACGCGGGCATTGGCTTCCAGCACCAGCACTTTCACACCCTGCTCGGCCAGTTCGATGGCGGCCTTCAGGCCCGACAGGCCCGCGCCGATGATGATGACGTCGGTTTTTTCGGCGGCGCGCAAGGCGCGCGGCTTCACGGCGGCGGCGACACTGGACATCCCGGCGATGGAAGCAGCCTGCAGGATCTGACGGCGGGTCGGGGCCATAAGCGTCCTCCTTGGATAAGGCCGCAAGGCTAGGAAGGTTTGGGACCCTTTGCCAAGAGCGGCAGAAAACCTGCACGCTGGCCGGGCAAATGGAACAGGCGGCTTCAGACCGCCTTTTCGTACATGCGGTAGGTTTTGTAGATACGCCCGCCGATGTCTTCAATCGAGTGGCGGGTTTGCGGATTGGTTTCCAGAACCCAGCTCATTTCGCAAATCGGAAAGCCCAGCCTGATGGATTCGCGGCGCACCGCGCCCACCGTCAAGAGCGCCAGCACCGAGCCGA
>JAEUKM010000040.1 GCA_016793085.1 Rhodospirillaceae bacterium | reverse complement strand
AGCTCGGGGCGGAAGGCGACAATGGTGCCCGTAATCCCCTGCATGATGAAGACCGCGCCCAGGCCCAGCCCGATCCAGCGGTGAATTTTCAGAATCGTGGGCTTGGCCCACACCAGGAAACGGTTCAATCAATTCTCCCTGCGGGCGCTAGATACGCCGCGCGCGGACTGTAGGCCGCGGCGAGCCGCCGGACGCCACATTGGCGCTACGGTCAAAAGTCAGGTTGTCGCCGTCAAATCGGCATATGACCGTGTCGCGGAACGCGGATTCGGCGAACTGCCAGATCATCTCAAGCGTATTGGGGTTGGTCCATTTTGCGCCGGCGACCACCGGCATATCAGTCGATTCGTATTCGTGGTGCAGAGGCGCGCCCGACATGGACGTGACCCCCTCAACCCAATCGCCCAGACCGGCGACGATGCCGTGCGTGCCGCGCGCATCCGTCAGGGTGAAGCGGCAGAGGTTCCCCGAAATCTGGAAGTTCATACTCTTTATCCCGTCCTCGTTGGGCGCCGCAGTGAATGCGGCATTGGAAAGCTGCGTTTCAAGTGGTGAGGATGTGCGGGGCAGGTCGGGCAGCACGCTCAGCGTATTCAAGCGTTGCTCTAACACGGCGCTTAATGACTTGGATGGGCCAAATCCCTTCGGGAAGTACTTCCAGATGCGGTCGAGAATGGGCGAGTTCTTGTCGCTGGCCGCCGTGATGGACAAGACTGCGTCGTGCTCGGGGAACACCATGCCCACTTGGCAGTACTTGCCCAGGGCATAATAAATATCGCCGGGGCCGACCCACCACTGATAGCCGTACTCGTCGTTGCCGGACTGGCGGCGCGTGGCGGCCGCGACCCATTCGCGCGGCAGCAGTTGCCGGCCATTCCACGCTCCACCTTGCGCATGCAGCAGTGCGAGCTTCAGGGTATCGGCGGTGCGCCAACTGAGGCCATTGGCGCCGGGGTTGATGTTCTCAGGACCGATGTCCCAACCCACATCGGCAATGCCCAATGGCGCCAGCAGGCGTGGTTCCAGATAATCGCGCAAACGCTGGCCCGTGGTTTTGGTGATGATGGCCGAGAGCATGTAGGTGGCCGCGCTGGTGTAGAGGAAAGCCGAGCCGGGGGCGTTGACGACGGGGATTTTGAAGAACTCCGCCACCCAACTGGTGGGAATCGGCCGCCAGGCTGCGCCAGAGGTTTCCACCGCATGGCCGGTGCGCATGGTCAGTAAGTGCTCCACAGTCATGGCTTCAAGGTTGGGCGAAACGCGCGCGGGCAGATGCTGAGGGAAAAACGAAACCACCTTGTCGGTCAGGGCAAAACGCTTTTCGACCAGCGCCAGACCCACGCCACAGGCGGTGACGCTCTTGGTCAGCGAATGCATCATGTGCTTGCGCTCACGCCCATAGGGTCGCCACCAGCCCTCGACGACGACCCGGCCCTGGCGCGCCAGCATGAAGCTGTGCAGTTCCAGGTTGGCGGCCTTCAAGTCGTCCAGAAGAGCGATCACCGCCCAGGGGTCGACCCCCTCATCCTCGGGCCGGGCGCGGGGCAGGCCATCGGGCGCCGGTCCAGCGGCCAACGTTCTGCTCCCAAAGACAAGCGGCGCACCGGCCAAAAGCGCGTTGAAACGCCGCCGTGGCAGGCTTGGACCACGCCCTGATTTTGCTTTCAGTCCCACGATGCGCTCTTGCCCTCCGGGCCCCTATATGGGAGACTGTTTTTTATAAATCAAAAAGACAATCTCGTCACGGGCGTTTTTTAAGGGGCGCGCCGGGCGGGGTTGGACGCGTCTGGGCGCGCAGGAGGAGTTTACGTGAGCACCAGTTCAGCAGCACTTCGCAATGCGCCCGAGGCGTTCTGGATGCCGTTCACGCCCCAGCGCGCTTTCCAGGCCAAGCCGCGCATTTTCACCTCGGCCCAGGGTATGTATTACCGTACGCAGGACGGCCGCGAGGTGCTCGATTCCATCGCCGGGCTATGGTGCGTCAATGCCGGCCACGCCCAGCCCGCTATTGTGAAGGCCATCCAGGCCCAGGCCGAGCGGCTGGACTTCGTCTCCTCCTTCAGCATGAGCCACCCGCCTGCGTTCGAGTTGGCCAGCCGTTTGGCAGCCTTGGCGCCGGGGCCGCTCAACCACGTTTTCTTCTCCAACTCCGGCTCCGAAGCTGTCGATACGGCTTTGAAAATCGCGCGCGGTTATCACCGGGCGCGCGGCGAGGGCGGCCGCACGCGCTTCATCAGCCGCGCCAAGGCCTATCACGGCATGGGCTGGGGCGGGCTTTCGGTCAGCGGTTTAGCGCGCCACCGCCGCGACTTTGGGCCGTTTCTGCCTGAGGTGGCGCATCTGTCGCTGCCCTATGATCCGAAAGTCTCGGCCTTCAGCCAGGGACTGCCCGACAGCGGCGCGCATTTCGTCGATGAGCTTGTGGCGCTGCTGGCCACAACGCATGACCCGTCCACCATTGCCGCCGTGATCGTCGAGCCCGTCACCGGTTCGGGCGGCGTCTATCCGCCGCCGAAAGGATATTTGGAGCGCCTGCGCGCGGTCTGCGACCAGCACGGCATTCTGCTGATTTTCGATGAGGTCATCACCGGCTTCGGCCGTGTGGGCGCACCGTTCGCGGCCCAGGCGTTCAATGTCACGCCCGACATCATGACCTGCGCCAAGGGCATGACCAACGGTGCCGTGCCTATGGGAGCCACCATCGTCTCCGATACCGTCTACGACGCCTTCATGACCAAGCCCGCCGATCAGATCGAACTGCCGCACGGGTATACCTACTCCGCGCATCCCCTGGCATGCGCCGCCGCACTGGCCACGCTCGATGTCTACCGTGAGCAGGCGCTGTTCGAGCGCGTAGGCAAAATGGCCGGCGTTTGGGCCAAGGCCGCGCACAAGCTGCGCGGCGCGCGCCACGTCGTTGATATCCGCACCATCGGCTTGCTCGCGGGAATCGACCTCTCACCCCGGCCCGGTGCGGCCGGCGCGCGCGGCACCGAGGTTAACCAGGCTTGTTTCGACCAGGGCGTGCTGGTGCGCACGGCGGGCGATACCTTCATGCTCTCGCCGCCGTTTCTGATTTCCGAAGAGGAAATCGACCGGCTGTTTTCCACCCTGGCCGCAATTCTGGACAAAACCGCTTAAGGGAAACGCGAACATGATCAAACGTATCGGCATCCGGATGATGCCGTGGCTGGCGGGTGCGGCTCTGACCGTTCTGGCAGGTTGCGCCGCCGCGCAGCCGGCCAACAAGTCCGACTCCAGCGGCAAGCTGGCGACGTTCTCGGACATGGAAAGCGAAGACCCGGCCGTGCAGCTCGATCTGCTCAAGCATCAAATGCTACAGACCGAGCAGAAGGTCATCGGGCTATCGTTTCAGCTCGAACATGGCCGCGACGCTAAGATGCAGATGGTGCGTTTCCCGTCGGGCAAGCAACTGATCCCGGGTTACGTCTTCACCAAGCCGGATATGGCGCCGGAGGCCAGACTGCCCGCCGTCGTGCTGGTTCATGGTGGTTTTCACGAGCACCTGGATATCGAGTGGTTCCCGCTGATCGTCGAGATGGTCAAGCGCGGCTATGTCGTGATGTGGCCGGAATATCGCGGCAGCCAGGGCTACGGCGAAACCATCTACAAGAACGACTACGGCACCACCGACATCGCCGACGTGCTGGCCGCATCGGCCTACATCGCCGGCAAAAGTTTTGTCGACCCTGCACGGCTCGCCGTGGTCGGCGAAAGCCGCGGCGGCATGTTGACCCTACTGGCCATCCAGCAGGAGCCCGATCGCTTCAAGGCCGCGGTGGACATCGTCGGACTGACCGATTTTGTCGCCTACATGGCTTACAAGCCTGAATACCGCCGCCAACAGATCGCCAAGGAAAACCCCGGCTTCGGCGGCAAGCTGCCCGACACCAACCTCGCGGCCTACATGAAGGTCTCGCCCATCAATCACGTCGACAAGATCAAGACGCCGCTGCTGGTTTTGGCCACCACCGGCG
>JAEUKM010000037.1 GCA_016793085.1 Rhodospirillaceae bacterium | reverse complement strand
ATCGATTCCAAGCCGGACCCCACGGCCCATGAACCGATGATGGTGGCGCTGTTCACGCTGAAGATCGCCCGCAGGCTTGGTGTGCAGCATCCGGTGCCGTGGCACTCGGAAATTCTGCCCTACGCCGATTCCAACGATAACACCGTGTTCGATGCGCCGCTGACCAGCTTTGCCACCAGCGCGCGCATCCGGTTCATGCGCGGCTGGAAGTACTACCAAAGCTGCGTGAAAGGCTTCAACGCGCTGGGCCTGATCGCCGATCTGGTGTTGCACGATCTGCGCGCGCTGCAGGCGCTCGACGCCAAAGGCAAGGTTGCCGTCGCCAAGGCGTTTCTTGAAAGCCGCCAGACCAAGGCAGGCGCGGCAGTGTTCACCGCCGCCGAGGTGAATGCGCTGTCGGATGAAACACTGCTGGGCTTGAGCGAGCTTGATCTCGCCATCTGGCGGGTGTGCGCCAAGCGCACGGTGGTGTGCTCGACATCCTCCAACATGGGCATCTCGCTGCACGAAGTGCTGCGCTACATGCAGCAGGCCGAAGTCAGTGTCGGCGGCAAGACCTGCACGATTCTGAACCTGAATGAAGGCAGCCTTATCATCTGGTGCCCGGATGAAGAAGCGGACTTCATGAACCCGGAAAAGACCGAGGCCCTGCGCGCGCTGGAGCGCGAGGAGCCGAAGCTGACGGTGCTTCACACCTACATCAACCGCCGCCAGCGTGACCCCGGCGCCCTGAAAGACGCTGTGACCCTGGGCGGCTACTTCTTTCCCACCAATCCGCAGAGCAAGGAAGAACTGCAGAACCTGCTGGCCAACGCGCTGAAAACGCTGGCCGAAGAACGCAAGTGCCGCGAAGAAGACCTGCTGACGGATGAAACCATCCGCCTGGTGCTGACTAGCATGGGCTGCGTCATCGACAAGCAGCACATCGTCGTGCGCCGCGGCGTCGAAGGCGGCCTCCACGGTCTGATGGTCGCCTACCTCTTGATGATGGAAGAGACGCTTCCGCTGGGCGATATCATCGCCACATCCACCTGGAACCAGGCCTCTATCGGCGCCGCTCTGGCCGCCGCCGTGCTGGCCGACCTGTGCTTGCGCGATTTCGCCAATATGTCTGCGCCGGTGAAGGACGAACTGAAAGCTCTGCTGCCGCAAACCTACATGTGGCTCGGCCGTCACAAGCTGGGCCAGGACATCAAAACCCGCGTGCACGGCATTTTCGATATCGCCAATCTGCAATCGCTGGCCCAGTTGTTGGGCGTGGTGGTGGAAAACCACCTCTCGGGCCGCGGCACCGCTTATGTGGGCCTGGGCTCCAGTTCTTATGCGAATGGGAATAGCTGCTATGACATCTTGAAGCGCAGTGAAACGTTGGGCGGGCCGTTCCACGGCAAGACCACGTTCCACCCGGCCACGCACGCGGTCAACCCGTTGGCCCAGGCGCTGGTGGTGGCCGACGATCTGTACCGCATCGTTTCCTCGCGGGAATTCGCGGGCAAATCGGCAAGCGCCCAGATCGCGCTGCTGAAAGAACGCATTCATAAGCCCGAACCGGCAGGGGCCGCGGCATTGGCAGGCTATCTGCTCTCGCGCCTTGATACGGGAACGCTGTCCATCAGCGAAATGGCTTATGCACTGAAGCTGGCGGGCTTTACGGCCAACACCTTCCTGGAACTCGCGGGCTACAAGGGCGACGACGAAGGCGCAAGCTGGTATCTGCAGGAAGCCAGCGAGGAAGGCCCGCACATGGCCGGCATGGCCCAGGCGCTGCTGGAATGCCTCGGCATGGACCTCGATGAACTGGCCGCCGCCGCCAAGGACGAACGCATCGAGAGCCAGAAGGCGTATGAGGCATCGCCGCTCGATCCGCCGGATTTCGAAACGCTGGAACCGGTCGTCAACATCTACCTTACGGGCGACAACACCCGCCAGCCGTCGGAAGAATTGCTGGCAGCACTGCTGAAGGGCATGAACGCCAACAAGGCGCGCCTGCAGCAGGACATTCAGCAGACCGACAACCACGCCTCGCTGGCGTCGCCCAAGTATCCGCACCCGCGCGCCATCGGCCAGGGCCGCCATGTGGATCTGGTCGAGCACATCCAGGGTATTTTCGAGCGCAACGCCGCGCGCACGTTCCTGGTGGATGCCACCGCGAAGAAAGAGTGGACGTACCGCGCTGTATTCGAACAAGCTATCCGCGCCGCCCAGATGATGCGCGGGCAGGGCGTGGCGCATGGTGACCGTGTGGCGCTGTCCTTGCCCAACGGCCCGGTGCTGGCGGCCTCGTATTTCGGATGCATGATGATCGGCGCCGTGGCGGTGCCCATCAACCCGGTGCTGACGGCGCCAGAGTTCGCCTCGATCCTGAAGATGGCGAAGCCCAAGCTGATCGTTCTGGCCCAGGGCATGTCCGAAAAAGTATCCGACGCGGGCAAGGCGAAGGTTGTGACCGCGGCGCTGGAGGGTGCTGCGAAACAAGCTGCGGCCAAAGACGCCTGGAACCCGGCCGAACCGGTTGCCGGCGCGGCGGTTGAGCCTTTCCGCGGGGTGAAACCCGACGACGTATGTCTGATCCTGTTCACCTCGGGCACGACCTCGCTGCCCAAGGGCATGGCGCATACGTTCGCCAGCCTGTTCGGCAACGCCAGTGCGTTCAATGCCATCATGGGCTTTGATCAGGACTCCCGTTTTTATCACATCTGGCCCATGACCTACAGCAGCGGCGTCCTCAACGTGCTGATGTCGCCCTTCATGGCCGAGGGCAGCGTTGTCGTGGGCAAGCCTTACGATGCGCAGACCGGCCTGACATTCTGGCTGGCCGCGATGGAACACAAAGCCAACACGATCTGGCTGTCGCCGACCATGATGGCCTCGCTGATGGCGATCGACCGCGATGCGCGCGGGCCCAGCTATTGCCGCGAGTTCGTGCGCAGTGTGTGTTGCGGCACAGCACCGTTGCCCGTGCAGATGAAACAGGACTTCGAAGCCAAGTACGGCGTGGAAGTGTTCGAAAGCTTCGGTTTGACAGAGCTCCTTCTGGTGACCGCCAACAGCCCGCGCTATGCGCGCCGTCCGGGGGCCGTCGGTCAGCCGCTGCCGGCCGTGCGTGTGAAGCTCGCGCGTCCCGACAACGACATGGAGCCCGATATGGGGGCCGAGATTCTGGTCTCCACGCCCTACGCCATGGCGGGCTATGTCGACAGCGAAACGGGCAAGGTGACGCCGCTCGAGCCCGGCACCTTCTTCCCCACGGGCGACATCGGCCGTGTCGACGCCGAAGGCAACCTCTACATCTCGGGCCGCAAGAAAGACCTGATCATCCGCGGCGGCCTGATGGTCAGCCCCGCCGCCGTGCGCGAAGTGCTGCTCAACCACCCGGCGGTTGCCGACGCGGTGGTGGTGGGCGTGCCTCATGCCTTCTACGGCGAGGAAGTGGGGGCGGCCTTGTTGTTGAAGGACGGCCAGAGCCTGGATGCTGTGCGCGCGTCCATTCTTGATCTGTGCCGTACGCGGTTGCAGCAGGCTTTCGTGCCCAGCCGCATGATCGCGCTAGATGCGATCCCGCGCAGCGCCACGGGCAAGGTGATCGTCCGCGAAATCAAAGAAAAATTCGGCGCTTAAGGCCGCGAAAGAGATCAGTCCTTGCACCCCATCCTGTACCTGACCAGCGAGATCAGCAATCGCGATTGGGATGCACGCCTGATGATGGCCGATTACGCCGCCGCGCGCGGACTGTCGGTCGTCGTCGGCCAGCAGTGGTCGGTCTACAACAACGCCCTGCCGCTGCCCAAGGGCCTGATGCTGTTCAAGACGGTGAACGAAATTCAGGCCCGGAACATGGTCAACTTCCTCAAATCCGGGCACATCGTCGCCTCGATGGATGAGGAATCATTGGCCATTGCGGGCGACCAGGACTTCATCGGGGCGTTTTCGCCACTGGCCGCGAAAGCCTGCCACGTCTTTTACGCCAATAGCGCGTTGCATGCCCAGGTGCTGAATGCGCAGATCACGGACCTCGCGGGCAAGATCATCGCGACCGGCAACCCGCGCATTGATCTGCTCTCGGCCACGGGGCGCGTGCGTTACGAACCCGAAGCCACCGCGATCCGGCAGAAGTACGGGCCCTTCGTGCTGGTCAATTCCAATGCCGCCAGCCAGAACACCATGTGGCAGTCCTGGGAGCAGTTGATCGACATTCAGGTGCGCGCCGGCGTTCTCAATCCCAACGATCCTAAAAGCGTCGAGGTTTTTAAAAAGGGCCTCGAGTACGAGCAAAAAAACTCTCAGACCATCGAAATGGCCATTCATTGGATGGCCGAGAACATCAAGTCGCACGCCGTGGTCATCCGGCCCCATCCGACCGAGAAGCAGGAAACCTGGGCCAATCTGATGGCTGATAATCCGCGCGTCCATGTGGTGATGAACACCAACCATGTGCCTTGGATGATGGCCGCCGACTTGGTTGTGCACACCAACAGCACAACCGGTGTCGAGGCTGCCGTGCTGGGGCGTCCCACCGTGAACCTGATGCCCGACCCTGAGGGCCACTGGTCGAAGATTTATCTCTCCAGCCGCCTGAACACGACCTTCCATGACTGGCCGACGGCGTCAAAGGCGATTGCGCAATTCTTAGCCACCGGCGGCGGCCCCATCGCCGACAATGCCCATCAGAAGGCCGAACTGAAGCGCTATTTCCCGTATCTGAGTGACGGCAGCAGCAGCAAGCGCATGGTCGATCATATGATCGGGATGCTGAAAGAGCGGGGGTTCACGGCGGCCCGTACGACGCCAGAGGATGTAGTGAACGGCTTCCAGCCATACCCGCGCCCCGACCAACTGAAACGCAAGATCACCAAGACCATGCAAGAGGCCGTTAACGACTACAAGGCGATCCGGGCGATCACAAAGCTGAACGTGGCCGTCAGTTTCACCCAAATCGACGACAGCCTGTTTTTGATACACCCGCAAACCTAACCCAAGGATGAAACGGCCATCGCTTGATCTTGCGGCCTAAATCGGCAATAGCTTGAAAATGCGCGGTTTGGCCTGCTGGGCGCGATGCTCCTGAAAGTGGATACCGACGATGTTTGACAACGCGACAGTGCTGATCACCGGTGGCACCGGCTCCTTTGGCCGCAAGTTCACCGAAACCCTGCTGACGCGGCACAAGCCCGCCAAGATCATCATCTATTCCCGCGACGAGCTGAAGCAGATGCTGATGCAGCAGGAGTTTTCACAGTCCTGCATGCGCTACTTCATCGGCGATGTCCGCGACCGTGAGCGCCTGCTGATGGCCATGCGCGGGGTCGATTACGTCATCCACGCGGCGGCCTTAAAGCAGGTGCCCGCAGCCGAATACAACCCCATCGAATGCATCAAGACCAACATCAACGGCGCCGAGAACGTGGTGCACGCGGCCCTCGAAAGTAAAGTGAAGCGCGTGATCGCGCTGTCGACGGATAAGGCGGCCAACCCCATCAACCTCTACGGCGCCACCAAGCTGTGCTCGGACAAATTGTTCGTCGCCGCCAACAACCTCGTGGGCGAGGGGCCCACACGCCTCAGTGTCGTGCGCTACGGAAATGTCGTGGGTTCGCGCGGCTCCATCGTGCCGATCTTCAAGGACCTGATCGCCAAGGGGGCCGATCATCTGCCCATCACCGATGCGCGCATGACGCGCTTCTGGATCACGCTGCAGCAGGGCGTGGACCTGGTGTTGACCTGCTTCAAGCGCATGCGCGGCGGCGAGATTTTCGTGCCCAAGCTGCCGTCCATCCGTATCCCCGATCTGGCCAAGGCCATGGCGCCCAACCTGCCCACGCGCATCGTCGGCATCCGGCCAGGCGAGAAACTGCACGAAGTGATGTGCCCGGGTGATGACTCGCACCTGACGCTCGAATTCGAGAATCATTTCGTCATCCGCCCCAGCATCACGTTCTGGGGCAAGGAGCGCCCCGAGTACGAGAAGGATGGTTTGGGTCAGACGGGCAAGACCGTGGGCGAAAGCTTCGAGTACAGTTCAGGCAGCAATCCGCACTTCCTCAGCGTCGATGAGATCCGCAAGGTCAACACGGACATCGGCGTTTAGGCTGGGTCCAGAGCGCACCGGGCAAGCATGAACCCCCCTCCCTCCGCACAGCCAAAGCCGCGGGCGCAGACGGGGACATTTCTGCAACGGCTGTCGGCAGCCTTGGATGGCCGCGCGGACCAGCCGTTCATCCACTATTATCGCTCCGCCACCGAATGCCGGAGCCCCACTTTCGGCGCGCTGAAGGAGGTTCTGGCCGAGGACGCGGCGCGTCTGTCGGCGCAGACCAAACCCGGCCAGTGGGTGTTCATCCTCTCCGACGATCCGCTGAAACAGACCTTGTGGTGGCTGGCCTGCCAGTTTGCGGGCGTGGTACCCGGCATTCTGACGCCGCTGACGCCCAAGCTCGACCAGCGCAAATACTTCGCCGACTTGCGCGCCACGCTGAACGCTTATCAGGACGCGCGGCTGATCATCGATGAAAGCGTGGATAAGGCCACGTATGAATCGGTGCTGCCGCCCGAGCAGCGCCTGAACCTGTCGGCCAAGGTATCGCCGGGCGCGCTGACGCCCCGTACGCGGCCCGACGGCGCGCCCATTCTGTTTCAGCAGTCCTCGGGCACCACGGGCCTGCGCAAGGGCGTGGTGTTGAGTGAAAGTGTTCTGGTCTCGCAACTGGAAGCGCTATCGGAGGCCTTAAGCCTGACCGCTAACGACCGCATTGTCTCGTGGCTGCCGCTTTATCATGACATGGGTCTGGTGGGGTGTCTCACGCTGGCGGTGTTTACCGCCACGCCGTTGATTCTGACGTCGCCGTTCGTCTGGCTACAGGATCCGGCTTGGCTGTGGCGTGCGGCCGCGGCCCATGCGGGCACGCTGGCCTGGATGCCCAACTTCGCCTTCAACGTCATGGCCGAGCGCACGGCGGCCGATAAAACCGCTGGCGCCGCCCTCAAGACCTTGCGCCAGATCATCAGTTGTTCCGAGCCGGTGCGCGCGGCCAGCATCGCGGCATTTACCAAGGCGTTCGCGCCCGCAGGCTTAAAGCCCACCACCGTATCCAGTTCCTACGCCCTGGCCGAGAACGCGTTTGCGGCGACGCAAAACCCGCCCGCTCAGGCCGTGAAGGTGGAGGTTATCGACAAGGCACGCCTGGAGGAAACCGGGCGCGCCATTGTGGTGGCGGATGGATTTGCCGTGGCCAGTTCGGGCCGCGCCATCGCCAACACATCGCTGCGCATTGTGAATGCCAAGGGTATCTGTACCGACGGCGAACTGGGCGAAGTGCAGATGAAAGGCGGCAGCTTATTCTCGGGCTACGCCGGCATCGGCCAGGAGGTGGCCCCCTTCACCGAGGACGGCTGGTACAAATCGGGCGACTACGGCTACATGCGCGGCGGCGAACTGTTCGTGCTCAACCGCATCAAGGACACCATCATCCGCGCCGGGCGCAACATAGACCCCATCGATCTTGAGGAAATCGCGAGCAGCGATCCCGAGATCAAGGGCGGGCGCGTCGTGGCGTTTGGCATCGACAACGCGCAGGAAGGCACCGAGGACGTGGTGGTGCTGGCCGAGTTCGCGGGCCTCCGCGTCAGTGACCTCGACGCCATCGCCGCGCGTATCCAGGAGCGTATCGCCGCCGGAACCGGCATCGCCGTGCAGAAGGTGGAAGTCTTGCGCGACAACTGGCTGGTGAAAAGCTCGTCGGGAAAAATCTCGCGCGCTAGCAGCCGGGCGAAGTATCTGAAAATGCTGGACGCCCGCACGCGTGAGGAAATCGTCAACGTCAGTAACGAGAACAACCTGACCGAGGACGAGAAAGACGCGTTCCGCACCTTCGGCTCGCAGTCGAAAATCCGGGCGCCGGCCCGCATCGTCGATCCGTCGCGCATTTCCATCGGCAACTGGGTCAGCTTCGGGCGTTACGGCAAGCTCGCCATCATCAAGGATTTCCGCGCCAGCAAGGACATGATCGAACAGCACTATCCGGGCGTTAAGTACGACTACGACCCGGATATCTTCGGTGTGCGCAATCCGTTCATCAAAGTCGGCGACGGCACCTCCATCGGCGATTTCTTCTTCATCGCCTGCGCCAACTACATCGAATTCGGCAAGCATGTGCTGGTTTCGGACCGCCTGTTCGTGTCGGACTCGAACCACATCTACGACAACCCCGATCTGCCCATCGCCCTTCAGTCCAACGACATGGGCAAGCCCATCATCATCGAGGACCATTGTTGGATCGGCATCAACGTGGTGATCCTGCAGGGTGTGCGCGTGGGCAAGCATTCGGTCATTTCATCGGGTGCGGTCATCACCGAGGACGTGCCGCCCTATACGGTGGTGGCGGGCAACCCTGCCCGCGTGGTGAAGAAAATCGGCGGGGGCGAGGCTCCTGAAGCGGCCCCGGCCGCCCGGGCGCTCAGCACCGACGAACTGGGCTTGGCGGTGGCGAAGTATCTGGCCGCTGAGATCGGCCGGCCGGTCCGGCCCGACGAAAGCCTGTTCCGCTCGGGCCTGCTGGATTCCCTGAAAAGTCTGCGGCTATTCGTCTTCCTGGAGGAACGCTTACACCGCCCGGTCGACAGCCAGAAAATCCTGGGGGCGGGGGTGGATACCATCAATGCCCTCAGCAAAGCGCTCACCGGCTGAACGACGGCGCCAAAACGGCCTTAAAAATTGACCTGGGTCAGGGTTCCTAACGCCTTGGAAGCCCACAATTTCTTAATCTCCGGAGGTTAAGATGCGGCTTCATCTGGCTGCCCGGCGAGAATACACTGTCCCTCAATCGGAGAGCCCCAGGTCCGCCCCGGCGGCGCGAGGGCTCCATGAAGGTTCGCAAATATGCAGTCCACATCCTTAAAACAGGCCAAGTCTCTGGCGTCGGCGCTGACGCCCGAGCAGATGAAATTCTGGGCCGACCACGACTACATCCTGATCCCGTCGTTCTTCTCCAAGGCCGACGTGGAAAAAATGCGCGGCTGGGTCGAGGACATCGCCAAGTGGCCGCTGGCCGAAGGCAAGTACCTCAACTACTTCGAGATGATCGATGGTAAGCCCTACATCTCGCGCACCGAAAATTTCCTGCCGTATCACCCCGAGTTCAAGGCGCTGATCGAAAGCAGCGGCATTTTCGAGATCGTCGAGACCATCCTGGGCGAACCGGTGGTGCTGTTCAAAGAGAAGATCAATTACAAATATCCGGGCACCGGCGAATACCCTCCGCACCAGGACGTGCACGCGTTCGAAACCTCGCCCTTGGCTTTCCAGCCGTACCACCGCAACGTCACCATTTTTCTCGACGACGCCACTATCGAGAACGGCTGCATGGAACTGGGCTGGGGCTACGAGAAGAACAAGGTGCTGGGCCGCTTCCCCACCGGCGCTATCTACGAAGAAGAAGTGCAGAAACTCGACTGGCGCCCCCTGCCGTGCCCGGCGGGCTCGCTGTTTGTCTTCGATATGTTCTGGCCGCACCGCAGCGCTGTGAACAACAGCCCTGACCCGCGCCGCAGCATCTTCATGACGTTCAACGGCATTTCCAAAGGTGATTTGCGCGCGGCCCACTACGCCGACCGGGCCTCGGGCAAGGCCAAGTCGCGCGAGATCAAGTCGAACCTGGTGGTGCAGACCAACCTGCCCAAAGCCGCGTCCTAAGCTTGAATGCCGCCGCGCATGAATTTGGCTGTCATCACGGCGCGCGGCGGCAGCAAGCGCATCCCGCGCAAGAATATCCGGCCCTTCTGCGGCAAACCCATCATCGCGTATTCGATTGAAGCGGCACTGCAAAGCAAGTGCTTCGACCGCGTGATCGTCTCGACCGACGACGCCGAAATCGCAGGCGTCGCCAAATCCTTCGGGGCCGAGGTGCCCTTCGTGCGCCCGGCGGCCCTGTCGGATGATTACGCGGGCACCGATGCTGTATTCCGTCATGCGGTCGAGACCATCGCCGCGGAAGGCAAACCCATTGAGTACGCCTGCTGCATCTATCCCACATGTCCGCTGTTGCAGCCGGAGCTGCTGGCCGAGGGCTTGAGCATGCTGCGCGGTGGCTTTCAGTCGGTGTTCGCGGCCATGGCGTTTGATTTTCCGATCCAGCAGGCCCTGGCCATCAAAGACGGGCAGGTGCGCATCCTCGATCCCGCCGCCATGAACGCCCGCTCGCAGGACCTGGAAGACCGTTACCACGACGCGGGCATGTTCTACTGGGTGGATGTGAAAACCTTCCTGGCCTTGGGCACCACGTTTTCGGGCAAGCTCGGGGCCGTCATCGTGCCCGCCATCCGCGCCCAGGACATCAACACCGAGGAAGACTGGCTTCTGGCCGAAGGGAAGTTCGAGCTGCTCAATGCCGGCAAGCGCTAACATTGTCATTAGGCTCGAGTCCGGCCAGGCCATCGGCTTCGGCCATGTCAAACGGGGCCTGGTGCTGGCGGCGGCCTTTGTTCAAATGGGTTGCGACGTCCGCTTTGTCTGCCGCGATCAGCCGGACTCATATTTCCGCACCGTGCCTCACGGCGAAAAGGTGATCTGGCTCGGCGGAACTACACCCGCCACCGACGCCGCAAGCACCTTGGCGGCCTGCAAGGCCCAGGCGTTTACGCCCGATCTGATGATCCTCGATTGCTACGATTTCGACCAGGCGTGGGAGCGCGCCATCCGCGCCGCCGGGGCAAAGGTGCTGGTGCTGGAGGATTACGCCGAACGCAAACACGCCGCCGATTTTGTCACCGGTCCGTCCCAGAAGCTGAAAGACCCGGCCTGCTATGACGATATCTCGGGCACCACGTTCCTGCTGGGCGCGCCCTATCTGATCCTCGGGCCGGAATTCGCGCGCAATGCGTTTTCGCGCGGTGAGATCGCACCCCTGAAAGCAGGCCAAAAGAACCTCGCGCTGTTCTTCGGCTCGGCCGACCTGACGCAGGAGACCGAGAAGGTTTTAGCCGCGCTGCGTGACCCGGCCTTCGGCCTTGCAGGCGAGGTGGGCCATGTCCACGTGGTCATCGGGGCGGCCAACCCCCGTGCGGCCAGTTTGCGCGCGGCCCTGGCGGCGCTGCCTTTGGCCAACTTGTCGGTGCAGGTACCCTCGCTGGCGGGGCCTTTGTCGCAGGCGGACGTGTTCCTGACCGCCGGGGGCAATTCCATGCAGGAAGGGGTGGCCCTGGGCAAACCCAGCATCGTCATCGCCACGGCCCGCAACCAGACCGATCTGTGCGAAGAATTTGCATCCGTGCCGTATATACGATACTTGGGCGAGAGTTCCCGTGTGACGGGCGCCCATATCGCGGCGGCCCTGCAGGACATAACGCCCATGTTCAACACCCAGATCCGCCCCGCCATGCAGGCCGCGCCTATCGATACGCAAGGGGCGCGCCGTATCGCCGACGCCGTGCTGGGCCGCCTTGGGCGCAAGGGCTAACCGATGAAGTTGAAGATCGGCGGCCAAACCCTGGGGCCGGGGCATAAGCCCTACATTCTGGCCGAGATGTCGGGGAACCATAACCACTCGCTCGACACGGCCCTGCAGATCGTCGATGCCGCTGCCGCGTGCGGGGCGGACGCCATCAAGCTGCAGACCTACACGCCTGACACGCTCACGCTCAATTCCCACAAGCCCGAATTCTTCCTGCCCGCCGAGGGCAGCATCTGGAAGGGCATGCGGCTGTGGGATTTGTACAAAGACGCCTATACGCCGTGGGAATGGCATGCGCCGATTTTCGAGCGGGCGCGCAAACTGGGCCTGGGCTGCATCAGCACGGCGTTCGAGGGCACTTCGGTGGATTTGCTGCGCGAGCTGA
Source organism: Rhodospirillaceae bacterium (assembly GCA_016793085.1). Classification (GTDB taxonomy): domain Bacteria; phylum Pseudomonadota; class Alphaproteobacteria; order Rhodospirillales; family Rhodospirillaceae. The sequence goes on along the minus strand of JAEUKM010000037.1, from coordinate 453 downwards.
ACGTCGACGCCATCAAGATCGCTTCGTTCGAGTTGATCAACCTGCCGCTCATCAAAGCAGCAGCCTCCATCGGCAAGCCCATCATTCTCTCGACCGGCATGGCGACCCAGGCGGAAATCGCCGATGCGGTGAATACCGTTCGGGCTGCCGGTAATTCGGACATGATTTTGCTGAAGTGCACCAGCTCGTACCCGGCGCTGCCGGAAGATGCGAACCTGATGACCATACCCGACATCGCCACCAAGTTTGGCTGTCTGGTGGGCTTGTCGGACCACACCATGAGCAATACCGGCGTCATCGCCTCGGTGGCCCTGGGCGCGGTCTTGATCGAAAAGCACTTCACCCTCAGCCGCGCGGTGGAGGGGCCTGACTCGTCCTTTTCGTTGGAGCCCGCCGAGTTCCAGGGGATGGTGCAGGCCGCCCAGGAAGCCGCGGCCTCGCTCGGGGCCGTGC
>JAEUKM010000003.1 GCA_016793085.1 Rhodospirillaceae bacterium | reverse complement strand
AGACCCACACCAGGAAGATCGGCACGGCGGCCAGCGCGCCATAGACCGCTTCATAAGAAGTCATGGACTTCACGTAGGTGGCAAAGCCCCAGCGCAGCAGGGTGACCAGGATGGTGGCCAAGGCTGCGCCCACCAGCGCGTCTCGGAACGGCACATGCCGGTTGGGCACGACGACATAGATGAACGTGAGCGCGCCCCAGGCCAGCAGCACGGGCGTCACCTCGCCCAGCGCAAACGCTGCCAGCTTCACTGCGGCGGAACTGTCCTTGTCCACCGGCGCGCCAAAAGCGCTGAACAATGTGAAGCTGAGCCCCAACAGGAACGGCCCCACGGTGATGACCGCCCACAGCACCAGAAGGCGCGTGCGCAAGGGCCGCTGGCGCACCACCTTGAAAATGGCGTTGAAGGAATTCTCGATGGTCAGCAGCAGAAGGATGGAGGTGATCGCTAGACCCACGACGCCGAAAGCGGTGACCTTGCCCGCCGCGTCCAGGAACATGGACAACTGCTCGGTCATCTTCACGCCCACGTCGGGCACAACGTTGGACAGGATGAAATCCTGCACTTTCGCCCGCAGCCCCGCGAAGGCCGGAAAGGCGGTCAGCAGCGCCAGCACCAGGGCGAACACCGGAACGATCTGCAGGATGGTGGTGAAGCTGAGCGAGGCCGCCACCCGGGGCACTTCGCCCTCGCGCATACGGACGACGAAGTACCACAGGGACGAGGCGAACCCGCCGTCGGGCAGGAACGCGGTGGACTTCGCGCGGGCGGTGTCAGCGCCAGAGGTGTCTGTGGCGGGGCGATCCGGCTGGGCGTGCTCGGGCATGGGGCCTGCTTTGCTCAAAGAATCGTTTCGCGCAAAATGGCGTTCTGGCATAAGATGCCTTAATCCGGGAATCGAGGGAAGATTCTCTTTATTTTCAGTGGGTTTGAGCCAGCGCATGACGACGTCCCCAGGGTTAATGGCCGGCAAAAAAGGCCTGATTATGGGTGTGGCGAACGACCGCTCGATTGCCTGGGGCATCGCCCAGCAAGCGGCGGCGCACGGAGCCAAACTGGGCTTCACCTACCAGGGCGAGGCCCTGGAAAAGCGGGTGCGGCCCCTGGCCCAGTCGGTCGGCTCGGACCTGATCGTGCCCTGCGACGTGTCGGACACGGCCTCCATGGACGCGGCCTTCGCCGAAATCCAGGCCAAGTGGGGCACGCTGGACTTCATCGTTCACGCCATCGGCTTCTCAGACAAGGACCAGTTGCGCGGCCGCTACATCAACACCACGCGCGACAATTTTTTAAAGACCATGGACATCTCGTGCTTCTCGTTCACGGATGTCTGCCGCCGCGCCCTGCCCCTGATGCCGAACGGCGGCAGCCTGCTCACCCTGTCCTACTTCGGCGCGGTGAAGGTGATCCCGCACTACAACGTCATGGGTGTGGCCAAAGCCGCCCTGGAAGCCAGCGTGAAGTACCTGGCCGCCGACCTCGGGCGCGACAACATCCGCGTCAACGGCATTTCGGCTGGGCCCATCAAAACGCTCGCGGCCTCGGGCATAGGCGACTTCCGCCATATCATGCGCTGGAACGAACTGAACGCGCCGCTGCACAAGAACGTGACGATTGAAGATGTGGGCAAGTCAGGGCTCTACTTCCTCAGCGACCTGTCTTCGGGCGTGACAGGCGAAATTCACTACGTCGACAGCGGCTACAACGTCGTCGGCATGATGGACGTGCAATCCACCGCCGAGATCGCCGAGATGCTGCAAGGCGTGAAGATCAGCACTTAAGAACCAGCCTGAAACACAAAGCCGGGCAGAATGTCGAGCAACACCTTCGGAACGCTGTTCCGGTTCACCACCTTCGGGGAAAGCCACGGGCCTGCGATCGGCTGCGTGGTTGACGGCGTGCCGCCGGGCTTAAGCCTGACGGAAGCCGATATCCAGGTGTGGCTGGACAAACGCAAGCCCGGCACCTCGCGCTTCACCACCCAGCGCCAGGAACCGGACGCGGTGAAAATCCTCTCGGGCGTGTTCGAGGGCAAGACCACGGGCACGTCCATCGGCCTTTTGATCGAGAACGTCGATCACCGCTCGAAGGACTACAGCGAGATCGCCGAGAAATTCCGCCCCGGCCACGCAGACTACACCTATTGGGCCAAGTACGGCATCCGCGACTATCGCGGCGGCGGGCGTCAGTCGGCGCGCGAAACCGCCATGCGCGTGGCGGCGGGCGCCATTGCCCGCAAGGTGCTGGCGCACCGCATCGGCGCGGACGTGAAGGTGCGCGGCGCGCTGATCCAGATGGGCCCGCACAAGATCGACCGCACGGCGTGGAATTGGGACGAGGTGAACAACAACCCGTTCTTCTGCCCCGACGCCAAAAGTGCGGCAGCCTGGGAAACGTACCTGGACGGCGTGCGCAAGAACGGTTCCTCGGCGGGGGCCATCATCGAGGTGGTGGCCGAAGGCATCCCGGCGGGCCTGGGCGCGCCCATTTACGGCAAGCTGGAAGCGGACATCGCCGCGGCACTGATGGGCATCAATGCCGCCAAGGGTGTGGAGATTGGCGCCGGCTTTGCCGCCGCCGCCCTGTCGGGCGAGGAAAACGCCGATGAAATGCGCGCCGGAAATAACGGCAAGCCTGAGTTCCTGTCCAACAACGCGGGCGGTATTCTGGGCGGCATTTCCACCGGTCAGGACATCGTGGCGCGGGTGGCCGTAAAACCGACAAGTTCGATCCTTAGCCCTCGCAAGACCATTGATATTCACGGCCGGAATACCGAGATCGTCACCAAGGGCCGCCACGACCCCTGTGTGGGTATTCGCGGCGTGCCGGTGGCCGAGGCAATGATGGCAATTGTTTTAGTTGATCAACTGATGCGCCATGAAGCCCAATGCGGGCCACTCAAGCGTTAGAACGTTTGGTTTGCTGTTAACACGACGCCGCCTGCGCGCGGCTTTTGAAGGACCGGACCATGAAGTTCCTGGGTAAACTGATTGTCGGTGTGTTCGCCAGCATCGGCTTTTTCATCGTCGTGCTGACCGTAGCCGGCGTTTACTTCGTCATGAAGGCCGACAACCTGGGCCCCGCCGCCCCCAAGCCGCCGGAAAAGATCGTGCTGCAACTGGACCTGGACGAAGGCTTCGTCGAGGGCGCTTCGGGCCGCCGCCTGGAAGGCTTCATGCTGCAACACCGCACGACGCTGCAGGACGCGCTGATTGCCATCCGCCGCGCCAAGGATGACCCGCGCGTGGTGGGCATCGTCGCCAACCTGACCGAGCAGTCTCTGGGCCTCGCGCAGATTCAGGACGTGCGCGACGTCATGACCGAGTTCAAGGCCTCGGGCAAACCGTCGCTTCTGTACGCTGAGACCATCGGCGAAGGCACCGGCGCGACGCCGACGTATTATCTCGCGTCCGCCTTCAACGAGGTGTGGGTGCAACCCTCGGGCACCGTGGGGCTGGCCGGCATCGGCATCGAGCAGCCATTCTTCAAGGCGTTTCTGGACCGCTTCGGCGTCAAAGCCAACGTGATCCAGCGCAAAGAATACAAAAGCGCCATGGAGAACGTGACCAACGAACGCATCTCGCCCGCCAACAAGGAAGCGTTGCAGGCGCTGTTGGGTTCATTCTTCGACCAGATCGTGACAGGTGTGGCCAAGGACCGTTCGCTGGAAGCCGCCGCCGTGCGCCGCGCCATCGACAATGGCCCCCTGCTCGCCCAGGAAGCGCTGGAAGCCAAACTGATCGACCATCTGGGCTACCGCGACGAGTTCGAAGCGGAACTGGACAAGCGCCTGCCCGACGCGCAGCCGGTCGAGATCAACAAATACCTTTCGTTCCCCTCCTCGCCCGCCCGGCCCGAACCCAAGAAACGCGTGGCCGTAATTCATGCCGTGGGCGAGATCATGCGCGGCCGCGACGATAATGATCCATTCGGTTCCGATGACCGCGTGCTGTCCGACACCATGGCCGAAGCAGTGGCCGATGCCGCGGGCAACGACGAGATCGACGCGATTTTGCTGCGCATCGACAGCCCCGGTGGATCCTACGTGGCCTCGGACACCATCTGGCGTGAACTGGTGCTGGCCAAGGCCAAGAAGCCCATCATCGTCAGCATGGGCAACACGGCGGCCTCGGGCGGCTACTTCCTGGCTATGCCTGCCGACCGCATTTTCGCGCAGCCCGCCACCATCACCGGCTCCATCGGCGTCATCATGGGCAAGCTGGTGTTCGGCGGCGCCTTCGACAAGCTGGACATCAACTGGGAGCGCATCTCCTTCGGCGAAACGGCGGGCATGTTCTCGTCCACCACCGAGTTCTCGCCCAAGGAACTCGCGCGCCTGAACGAGATGATCGATGCCGCCTACGCCGACTTCACCACCAAGGCCGCCAAGGGCCGCAACAAAGACGTGGCCGAACTGGAACGCAATGCGCGCGGGCGTGTGTGGACGGGAGCCGACGCCTTGAAAGCGGGCCTGGTGGATGAGCTGGGCGGCTTCGGCCGCGCGATTGACTACACCAAGGAAAAACTTGGGCTGGTCCCCGGCGACACGGTGTGGCTGGTGCCCTACCCGGCGCCTGAAGATCCGTGGAAGAAGCTGTTGCGCGCGTTTGAAGACGGCGGGCTACCCTTCGGGCTCATGAGCGGGCTGAAATCCTTGAACCTGCTGGCGACCGAACTTGCCCCCGTCACCGAAGCGGGCAAGCTGATGAACCGCCGGGGCGTGCAGCTTTACGCCGACCCGATTGCGGTGAACTAGATACTGACCGGCGCGGCGAAGGTCGCGCCGATCAGGAACTCCACGTTGCCTTCGGGGCCGGTGATGGGGCTGGGTGTTATGCCCGCGACCGTCCAGCCTGCTTGCGCGCTCAGCCAGGCGCGGACGGTGTCGCATACCTCGGCGTGCACGGCCTCATTGCGCACCACGCCCTTGGGGCCGATCTGGTCTTTGCGCGCCTCGAACTGCGGCTTGATCAGCGCGATCATGAACGCGCCATCCCCGGCCAAGGCCATGCTGGCGGGTAGTACCGTACGCAAGCCAATGAAGCTGGCATCGCAGACAATGGCGTTTAATGGTTCCGCGATCATCTCGCGCGTGAGGTGGCGGGCGTTGGTGCGTTCCATCACCACCACGCGCGCATCTTTCCGCAGCTTTTCGGCCAGTTGGCCGTAGCCCACGTCGACGGCGTAGACCTTCGCCGCATCGTGGGCCAGTAGTACGTCGGTGAACCCGCCCGTGGAACAGCCGACGTCGACGCAGACGCGGCCCCTGGGGTCGAACTTGAAATACTCAAGGCCATGCGCGAGTTTCAGCCCGCCGCGCGACACCCACGGATGCTCGCGCCTGCGCACGGTGATGTCGATGTCATCGGTCACCTTATCGCCGGCGGCACTGAGGCGTTGTTCGCCGTGGAACACAACACCCGACATGATCAGCGCCTGCGCCTTGGCCGTGGTGTCG
>JAEUKM010000428.1 GCA_016793085.1 Rhodospirillaceae bacterium | reverse complement strand
CCAAGCCGTCGGCGCGGGCAAGTCCACCTATGACCGGCGCGCCGATAACCTGATCGCGTTCCTCGACCGTGTCGCCGCCGACCTGGGTTCGGCCAGCGCCTATCTCGACGCCAAGGTCGGCCAGTCGGGCGGCGGTTATTTCGACGGCACAGCCGACGACGTGTTCTACAACGTCAAGGGCCGCCTGTTCGGCTACCACATGATCCTGCGCGAGTTGGGCACAGATTTTGAAACGGTCATCGCCCAAAAGCAGGCCACCGGCATCTGGAACAACATGCTCGACAGCCTGCGCAAGGCCTCGGTCATGGACCCGCTGATCGTCGCCAACGGCAATCCCGGCGGCCTGTTCGTGCCCTCGCACCTGTCCGAACTGGGCTTCGATTTGCTGCGCGCCCGCGCCCAGATCCGCGAAGCCACCGATTCCTTGCAGAAATAATTCTTTGCAGAAATAACCGCGACCGAGGCGACCATGCCGAAACTGACGAAAACCGATGACCAGTGGCGTCAGGACCTGAGCCCGGAACAGTTCCAGATTTTGCGCCAGAAGGGCACCGAGCGTGCTTTCACCGGCAAGTATGAAGGCTACAAGGGGCCTGGCACCTTCCTGTGCGCCGGTTGCGGCCAGGCCTTGTTCGACGCCGCCACGAAATACAATTCGGGCTCGGGCTGGCCCAGCTTCTTTCAACCCATCCAAGATTCCGCCGTCGAGGAACATGCCGACACCAGCCACGGCATGCGCCGGGTGGAAGTGACGTGCTCGAACTGCGGCGGGCACCTGGGCCATGTGTTCCCCGACGGCCCGCGCCCGACGGGTTTGCGCTATTGCATCAACTCGGCGAGCTTAAACCTCGCCGAGAAGAAGTAGCCGGGGCGTTATGGCGAAGGCCAAGCGTCTGTCGGGCGGCTGTCAGTGCGGGGCCGTGCGCTATTCCATCCCCACGCCCACCGAGGGCGTGCACCTGTGCCATTGCCGGATGTGCCAGAAGGCCGTGGGCAACGTGTTCGCCGCACTCGCCCCGGTGCCGCTGAAAACGGTGAGGTGGACTCGCGGCAAGCCGAAGTATTTCCGCTCCTCCACCGATGTGGACCGAGGTTACTGCCCCAAGTGCGGCACGCCGCTGACGTTCCGCTACCGCGACGGCCAGCGCATCAACTTCACCATCGGCAGCCTGGATGACCCTGAGGCGGTGACGCCGACCATCCACTACGGTACGGAATCGCGCGTGACGTGGCTGCGCCTCTCCGACCGCTGGCCCCACGAGCCCACCGACGTGAAAGCGCTGAAGAAGCGCTTTCCCAAGTTCAAGTCGTTCCAGCACCCGGACCGCGACACCAAGCGTTGGCCGTGACGCGTTTGGCCTCGATCGGCTGAATTTTGCGCTGCATCATGCCGCATTTGGGGGTGTGGCAGTCTTGCACCGTCAACGGCAGAATTTGAATCCCCCGAAAATTTGCCGCCTTGCTCGGGGCCTCGCTCTGCATATTCTTGCGCCCTGTTTCGAGATTGGGCGGCAGGCACGCCATCGAGTTATACGAGGGGGAGAGGGTGCCCCGGTTTGGGCCTCTGGCAACGGGGAGCCCGAATCGGGGCACCATCGCTTTTGGGGCCAATTTCGCGGGCTTTTAGACCGTACTGCCGCTAGACCGTACTGCCGCCGTCCACCGGAAAATCCGTACCGCTGATGAAACCGGCCTCGTCGCTGGCCAGGAAGGCGATGGCGTTGGCCACGTCGGCGGGCTTGCCCACCCGGCCCACCAGGTTCAGGCCGCTGACCTGGGCGTAGTAGTCGTCCTTTGTGGATCCAGCGGGGATATTCAGGCGCAGCATGTCGGAATCAATGGCGCCCGGCATCACGGCGACCGCGCGGATGTTGTAGCCCTCGGCGGCGCAGTGCTTGGCGACGGATTGGGTGAGCAGCCGGATGGCGGCTTTCGAGGCCGTATAGGCCGGGTGCGGGGCCCGGCCGCGGATGCCCATGGCCGAGGACAGATTGATGATCACGCCGCTGCTGGCGCTTTTGGGCCGCGCCTTCATGGCCGCCACGGCGAACTTACAGCCCAGGAACGTGCCGTCGCCGTTGATCTGCATGGTCTTGCGCCAGTCGGCCAAGGTCGCCTGCTCGATGTTGGCGGGTTTCAGGTAGCCAGCGTTATTCACCAGAATGTCGGGCGGGCCCCAGGTTTTCGTGACGGTTTCCATGGCCGCGCGCCAGGCGTCTTCGCTGGTCACATCCAGCGCCACGAACAGCCCGTTTGCGCCAAGGCTTGAGGCAAGGGCGCGGCCCTTGGCTTCGTCGATGTCGGCCACGGCCACGCGCGCGCCGTCGGCGGCCAGCCGCGCGCAGATGGCCTGTCCCAGAACCCCGGCCCCGCCGCTGACCAAGGCAATACGTCCGTCCAGTCGCGCCATCTCTTCCTCACCCCGCTGACAGGCCGCCGTCGACCATCATTTGCACGCCGGTGATGTTACGGGCTTCGTCGCCGGCCAGGAACACAATAGCACGCGCCACCTCGACAGGCTCACCCACCCGCGCCATGGGAATGCGCGTGCTCAGGCCGGCCTTGGTCTCCTCGGGCCTGTCGCCCGCCAGCCGCTTCCAGCCGTCGGACCAGATGACGCCCGGCAGCACCGTGTTGACCCGGATGTTGAAGGGCGCACCTTCCAGGGCGGCAGTTCTGGTCAGGGCCTGCTGCGCGCCCTTGGCGGCGCTATAGGCCAGACCAATCGAGGCGGTGCGCTCGCCCATCATGGCCGAGACGTTCACCACGGCCCCGCCGCGCGCCTTCAGGTGCGGCCAGGCAGAGCGCAATCCTAAGAACACGGACTCGAGGTTCGCGGCCAGCATCAGGCGCATGTCGGCCAGTGTCAGATCGGGCACGGGCTTCACGATCAGCCGCCCGGCGTTGTTCACCAGAATGTCGATGCGGCCATAAGCTTTCAGGGCTGCGCCGGTCACGGCGTCCCAGCTTTTCTCGTCCGTCGTGTCCTGCTGCACGAACAATGCAGCGCCGCTATCGATCAGCGGCTGGATGTTTTTGGCGCGCGCCGTATCGCGGCCGGTCACCACCACTTTCGCGCCGTGTTGAACCATCAGCTCGGCGGTGGCGCGGCCGATGCCCGCCGTGCCGCCGGTGATGATCGCGATTTTGCCCGAGAGAGTCATAATGCCCGCATCAGGTTGCGCTCTTGCCGCCGTCGACGTTGAACTCGGCCCCGGTGATGTACGCGGCCTCGTCCGAGGCGAGGTAAACCGCCGCCGTGCCCACGTGCCACGTTTCGCCCAGCACTTTGGTGGGCACGGTTGCTTCCAGCAGATGCCGGTAGGTTTCGGGGTTGGGGCCCATGACGTCGGGGATGCCCTCGGTCCAGATCATGCCGGGATGGATCGAGTTGACGCGTATGTTGAAGGGCGCACCCTCCAGCGCGCCCGCGCGCGTCAGACCCAGTTGCGCGCCCTTGGCCGCGCAATAGGCGCTGCCCTTGGGTCCGCCTTTCTGGCCGGTGATGGAACTCATGTTCATGATGGTGCCGCCGCCTGCTTTTTTCAGGTGGGGCCAGGCGTGCTTCATGCCGAGGAACGGGCCTTCCAAATCCACGCGCAGCAGGAATTGCAGATGGTCGATGGTCAGTTGCTCTAAGGGCTTCACCACCGCTTCGCCCGCGTTGTTGAGGAGGCAGTCCAGCCGCCCATAAGTGCTGAGGGTGGTGTCCATCACCTTCACCCAGTCGGCCTCTTGCGTCACATCCTGGCGCACGAAGATCACGTCGCCGCCCACCTCTTTCACCAGACGCACGGTGTTGGCCCCGCGTTCTTCGTGGCGGCCGGTGGCCACCACTTTCGCGCCTGCCTTGGCCATCTCGATGGCGCAGCCCTTGCCGATGCCCGAGGTGGCGCCTGTGACGATCACGACTTTGCCTGAGAGTACGCCCATGAAATGTACTTTCGCTCAGGCGGCCAACAGCCCGCCGTCCACCGGCAGGATGTAGCCCGTGATATAGCCCGCATCGTCCGAGGCCAGGTATGCCGTGGCGGCGGCAATATCCTGAACCGTGCCGCGTTTGCCGAGAGGCACTGTCAATCCGGCGGGCATGAGCATGCTTTCGGGCGCATCGGCCATCGGTCCCACTTGCACGGCATTGATGCGGATGTTGTCCTTGGCTTCGGCGCACGACAGGGCGGCGGCCTTGGTCATCATACGAACACCATTCGCCGTGGCGTTATACGCGGCGTGGCCCGCCAGGCCCACCGTTGCGAAGGCCGAGGCGATGTTCACCACGGCGCCGCCGTGGCCCAGCTCGCGCATCTTCACCACGCCATAACGCAGCCCCAGAAACGCGCCTTCCAGGTTGGGCGTGGTGACGGCGCGGAATTGTTCCAGCGTGGTGTCGGCAATGGCTGTGGGTGCGGCATAGGTGGCGGTGGCGATGCTCACCAGCACGTCCAGGCGCTGAAGGGCGTTCACGGTTTCGGCCAGCGCCCGTTCCCAGCTTTCAACGCTGGCCACATTCAAGTGGATCGCGCGGGCGCGGGCCCCGGCTGATTTTGCGACCGCCTCGGCTGCGGCCAAATCGGCGTCGGCCACCATGACGCTAGCCCCTTCCTGGGCCAGCCGTAGCGTCACGGCCTTGCCGATGGCCGATGCGCCGTTGCTGATCAGCGCGGTCTTGCCCTCGAATCTGCGGTATTCCGATCCGGCCATGTTTCTACGCCCCCAGCCCCAACATTGCGTTGCCGCCGATTAGAGAGCATCCCCGAACAGCGGCCAAGTCAGCCCATTAAACTGTCCGGAACACGATCACCCCAGTGTATCTGGGGGGCATATCGGCTTTGCGGCTTTTGCGCTATTCTTGCGGCCACGCATTAGTTCTTGAGGAGATCGCCGCATGTCCTCGGTTCCGCTGAATGTGTCCGAGCGCCCGTTCATCACCCTGGTCAAGCTGTTGCTGTGGGTGTTCTGGGGCATCGTTCTGTATTTCATGATCCAGATTCGCAGCATGGAAACCTCGGCCTCGGAGGACGCGCTGGCAACCGATGTGTTCCTCATCGGCTTCGGCCTCATCTGGCTCGCCTCTACGCTCACCATGGCGCAGTACGTCATCGCGCGCGGGCCCGTGCTGTCGGTGAGCGACGTTGGATTCTCGGACCGGCGTGTGTTCACCAAGCCCATCCCCTGGTCCGAGGTGGTGGGCGTGGAAGCCAAGGGTAAGGTGCTGAAGATGACGGTGAAACAGCCGTACCGCTTCCGCTGGCTCGCGGGTGTGGCGCTCTCTGTGCTGCCGTTCCTGCGCGGACTGTTCGCGACGGGGCGCTACGAGTTGCCGCTGGCGGGCTTGGATAAGCCCGCCGATGACATCGTGGCGGCGGTGAAATCGTCTTGGGGAAAATAAACAGGGGGCCGTAAATGAAAACATTTGGCGCCGTTGTTGCGACGCTGGCTGTCGGGCTCAGCGCGGGCTTCATCGCGGGCGGCGAAGCGGCCGCGCCCGAGAAGGTCACCGGCATCGGCGGCATCTTTTTCAAGTCCAAAGACCCCAAGGCCACGGCGGACTGGTACGCCAAGAACCTGGGCGTGGTGATCGAGAAAGACGGGCCCATGAGCTTCTTCATGTGGAAAGAAGTGGACCGGCCGGGCCCGACCGCGCGCACCGTGTGGTCGATATTCCCGCAGGATACGGATTACTTCGGCCCCGGTGCTTCCGAGTTCATGATCAATTACCGCGTGCGCGATCTGGACACTTTGCTCAAGCATCTGCGGACCGGTGGCGCGCAGGTGGTCGGCAAGACCGAGGACTATCCCTATGGCCGCTTTGCCTGGGTGGTCGACAACGAGGGCCGCAAGATCGAGTTGTGGCAGCCGATTGGTGAATAATTATAGCGTCAGCAGGAAGGCCGCGACAAAGCACGCCGCGCTGATGGACACGCCGGCTAATGGGATACTGAACCAGAAGCGCTTGCCCACCCAGACATAGATCAGCGGCACCACGGTCGCCACGCGCATCAGCATGGTGTTCTCCACCAGCGCGCCGAAATCCTGCACCGCGAGAATCAGAAAGATCAGCCCGAAGGTGATGGCCCCGATGCTGTGGCTATGATTGAAACCTAGCCACGCTTTCCACATGGTTGTCTGGTCGGTCAGGCGCAGGGTGGTGGCCTGCATGCCGATACGCACCGCATCGTCGCGCGGGGCCAGCTTGCGCGGCGTCTTCATGTCCATGAATGTGTAAATCCAGTGCAGCGTGCCCAGCAAAATGAATGGAACAGTGCCGGCGATGAACAGACCCTTGGCGAGGAGCGCGGTGTTCATGGCGCCTAGCCCCGCCCCCGATAGGGCGCGACACCTTGCTCGGGCACCCACAGGCCCTCGGGCAAGGTTCCGGTCTGCCAGAACACGTCGATGGGAATGCCGCCGCGCGGATACCAGTAGCCGCCGATGCGCAGCCACTTGGGCTCCATCGCTTCCAGCAGCCGCTTGCCGATCATGATGGTGCAATCCTCGTGGAAGGCGCCGTGGTTGCGGAACGAGGTAAGAAACAGCTTGAGTGACTTGGACTCGACGATGGTTTCGTCGGGCGCGTAGTCGATCACTAAATGGGCGAAATCGGGCTGGCCCGTCACCGGGCAGATGGACGTGAACTCAGGTGCCGTGAACCGGATCAGGTAGTCGGTGTCCTGGTGGGGGTTGGGCACGGTCTCCAGCACGGCGGTGTCGGGGCTGGCGGGAATCTCGGCCGCGCCGCCCAGGCTGGTGAGGGTTTCGTAGCGGTTGCTCATCGCAGAGGCCTTTTTGGGCTGAAATCGACCTCTTCAATGTCACGGCATGGTTCTTATTGAAAGATAGGTCTGGGGCAACTACCTGTTGATGATGTCCGACACCCCCGTTGCCGCCACGCCCGAAGAGGCCCCTGAGGAGTACGTGGCCTCACCCTGCATCAGCGTGTGCAGCGTCGACCCCGTGACCAAGATGTGCATCGGCTGCCTCAGGACCCTGCAGGAGATCGGGGCCTGGCGGAGCATGACTCCGGACGAGAAACGCGCCTGCGTCGCCGCCACTGAGGAGCGCGCTTTGAGCATCCCCCGCCGCTCGGCAGGGGGGCAGGTGTTCGCCCCGGACCATCCAAAACTGAAGCGTTTCCGCAAATAAAATCAGTGCCTTGCGGGCTGTTTCCGCCCCGCCTTGCCGCGTGGCGCATCGGCCACAGATTTCGACAAAAATCCACAACCCATTGATACCGAAGGAATTCGGTCTACAATTAGTAGCATAGCCCGGCGGCTGAAGACCGGGCGCGGCCCAAGATTGGGCTTAGAGGAGTCCCGCGGCAGACTGAAAAGGCGACTGCGATGGCAAATGTGATTGATCTTCAAGAGTGGCGCTTAACCGAGCGTCCCTCTGAACCGTCGATTGGCCTCCGGGTTCCCGACCTGGACGACGTGCGCGGCATCGTCTCCCGGACTCTCAGCCAGGCCAAATCGCTGGGCCGCGACGAATTGACCCAGACCCGCGCCGCCGCCCTGGCCGTGATCGCTGTCCGGCCCGATGTGACCCTCTCCCAGGCCTTCTCGGCCATCAGCCGTATGCAGGCCGCCGGAGCCGTTTAAAGGGGCGCGGTTTAAAGGGCTGCCGTTTAAAGGGGCGCGGTTTAAGGCCCCGATTCTTCAAGATTTGCGCGTGGCGACCAGGAACAGCCGGTGCATGGTGAACAGCACCTTGCCGTCCTTTTGGCGCGGGTAGGCTTTGGCCGCGCAGGCGCTGTAGTCGGCCAGGTAGCCAGGCTTCTCGGCCTCGCTCAAGACCGACAGGAACGGCACCAGCCCCGTGGAGGAAATCCATTCCGTCACCGGGTTCTCGCCTTCCAGCACGTGGTGATAGTCCGTCTCCCAGACGTCGATATCGGCGGCCAGGGGGCAGAGCAGGTCGTAGTAGGTCTTGGCGGGCAGCGGATCGGCGTGGGGGTGCACGCCCGCAAAACGGTCGCGCCACTTCTCCATCTCGGCCACTTTCTCGATGCACTGGTGGTAGGGCTGCGGCCCCGAGACGGGCACCTGCACCGCCAGCACGCCGCCGGGGGCTACCTGGGCCATCAGGTGCGGGAACAAAGTCTCATGGTTCGGCACCCAGTGCAGGGCCGCGTTGGTGAACACCAGGGCTGCCGGTGTCGGGGCCGTCCAGCGTGAAATGTCGGCCTGCCGCCACTCGATCCCTGAGGGGAATTTCTCGCGTGCGGCGGCCAGCATGTCGGGCGAGGAGTCCACACCTGTGACGCGCCGGTCGGGCCATTTGTCTTTCAGCTTTTTCGTCAGCGTGCCGGGCCCGCAGCCGAGGTCGTAGACATCGCCGGGTACATTCAGGATCAGGCGCGGCAACAGATCCTCGGCCGGGCGCGCACGGTAAGCCGCGTAACGTAAATAAAGATCGGGATTCCAGGTGCCGTTCATGTGCTCCGCCTTGTGTCAGGCCGTTTTGTGACACCACAGGTGATACATCTCGGCGAAGGCGTCGGCATTGTTTTTTTCGAACGCCTCCCATGCGTCGAGGTCAAGGGCGGCGTCGGCGGAGTGGAACTGTTGCGCGAAGGCGGCGGTTATGCGCGCATCGGCGATATCGAAGCCCAGGAATGTCAGGCCCGCGCTGTTGAGAAGGTTTTTCAGTCCCAGCGGCGTGAAGCGGCTTTCCTGCACGTTGAAGATCAGATCATGCAGGCCGTCGAGGCTGAAAAACTCGGGTGTGTCGATGACGCCGCGCGCGGGATGAGTGGGCGGCAAGGCTTGCAGCACGCGCCGCGCCTCGCGCACGCCTTGGGCTGAATCGGGCAGTTGGTGCTGGGCTATCACAGCACGTGCGGCGATGACGGCCTTGCGTCCGCGTTCGCTGTAAAGACCTACGCGCATCAGGCCGCGCGGGGCCAACACGCCCGCCAGCGCCTTCAGGCCTGCCGCCGGGTCGGCCATGTGGTGAAGCACGCCGGAACTTTCGATGAGATCGAAAGACATTCCAATCGCGCCCACGTTCAGAATGTCGCCCACGTCAAAAGAAATGCTGTTCGCGCTGTGCTGCTCGGCCTTCAGACCAGCATAGGCCAGGCTGGCGCGGCTTAAGTCCAGCGCGGTGATGCGCGCGTCCGGGAACGTCAGCGCCAGCATGATCGCGCCGCGCCCGGTGCCGCACCCGGCCGAGAGGATGCGCGGAGCGGATGCGCGAGTATCGAGCGCCGGAAAGCGCGCTTTGATGAACCCATCGAAAGTGGTGGGCGTGGCCTCGGCGATGGCATCCCACGGCGGATAAGGGAAGCTTTCGTACTGCGCCTGCACGCGCCGCGACACGGCATCATCGACCGGCGTGAAGGCCGTGAATGCGGCGGCCCGCGCGCGGGTTTCAAGCATCACTTGCCGCGCGCCGCGCAGCACGTCGGGTAATGAAACCGTTGCCGCGTCGGGCAGGGTGTCCAGCGGGCGGTAGAGGGCTTGCGCCAGGCCCGCGCGCGCATCAAGACCCTCAAGCCGCGTGCGTTCCTCGGGTGTTTCCATCCAGGCAAAGCGCGTGCGGTTGGCGTGCAGCGCCATGGCTGTCACCAGTCTTTCGTGCC
>JAEUKM010000395.1 GCA_016793085.1 Rhodospirillaceae bacterium | reverse complement strand
CGGCCCCTTGCCAGAAAGCCTTTTGTTCCGCAGTGCTATTGCACTGCAAAATGCTTGTCTTTGGGCCTTAAGCGGGCATCATGGCAGGCTGGGGAGCGTGGTAAATTCCGCGCGCTGAGGCGGCTGTCACATCGATGCATCACCTTTGGAAATTGCGCTGCGCGGTGGTTCTTGCAAGGCGGTCAAAGGCTTGACGGGGTAAAACACCGAGTCCTATTATAAAAGTCTTGTTATAAAAGCGACCTCTTGAGCGCGCCCCGGGGTGCTAAAGGCACACTTGGCGGCGGCGGACAGGTTCCTCTGGGGAGGGGAAATGACAGGTCAACGCTGGACGACCGCGCATCTGGCCCGGCATGCCGAGGCCGCACTTTTGAGTCCGCGTGACCGCAACCTTATCGAACACAATGTCGCTCTGACGGAGGTGGACTTCGCCGGCTGAGACTTGAATTGCATCGCTACCGGCCCCGCACATCGCGGCGCCGACTACACATTTAACGGTCCCGGGGAGGGGAATTCCGATGACGTTGCAGACTAAAGCTTTGAACACGCGCGCCCGCCGCCTGATGGCGGCTATGCTGGGCACGACAGCGCTGTCGCTGTGCGTTGCCGACATCGCGCAAGCGCAGGTGCTGGAAGAAATCGTCGTGACGGCCCAGCGCCGCGAAACCGATCTGCAAAGCACGCCGATCGCCATCGCGGCCTATACCGGTGAAACGCTGGCCGAAAACAAGATTTTCGACGCGAAGGATTTGGCCAACTCGGTGCCCGCCTTCTCGCTGACTGCCGGCACGCCGCTGGATATCGAACTGAACATCCGCGGGATCACCAACACCCGCCTGGACGCGCCCTCGGCCGACGCCTCGGTCGGCACCTTCCTGAACGGCGTGTTCATCGCCCGCGTCGGCGATATCAACTACGACTTCTACGACCTCGAGCGCATCGAAGTCATCCGCGGTCCGCAGGGCGTGCTGCTCGGCAAGAACGTGGTGGGCGGCGCGCTCAGCATCATCACCGCCAAGCCCAGCTTCGACACCTCGGGCAAGGTCACGGTGGGTTACGGCAACTACGACGCCCGCTTCGTCTCGGGCTATACCACCGGTGCGCTGACCGACAGCATCGCCGGCCGCTTCTCGTTCCAGATGCGCGATCACGACGGTTATGCGCGCGATATCCTGCATGACCGCGAAGTCGAAGATTTGCAGTCGTTCCAGGCGCGCAGCCAGTTGCTGTTCACGCCCGAAGGCGGCGACTTCACCGGCCTCTTGATCGCCGACTTCACCAAGGATTCGACCAACGGCATCAACGTAGTGGCGGTGCAGGGCGGCACGCCGCAGTGCGAAACCAGCTATCTGCGCTCCAACTGTACGCGTCCCTGGAGCAACCTACGCCGCTTCCTGGCCCAGACCGACCCGCGCCTGAACAGCCCGCGCGTCAACATGGCCCAGAGCGTGCAGTACGCCGGCAACCCGACGCCGACCCAGCAGTTCATGAACCGCCAGAACACCGGCCTGACGC
Source organism: Rhodospirillaceae bacterium (assembly GCA_016793085.1). Taxonomy (GTDB): domain Bacteria; phylum Pseudomonadota; class Alphaproteobacteria; order Rhodospirillales; family Rhodospirillaceae. The sequence continues at coordinate 2,054 of JAEUKM010000395.1, read as the reverse complement.
TGGATTTGGAACGTCAGTTCGATGGCTTCAGCTTCAACTCGCTGACCGGCTACCGGTATGGGTACGGCAAGCAGTTGTACGACCAAACCGGCTTGGGCCCCGAGGCTCTGGGCCGCAATGCGACGCGTTTCGCCCAGTTCGTCGCGTTCGTCGCCGCCACGCGTCCGGCGGGCAACGGTTCGAACGGCGCTTTGCTGTTCGCCGAACCGGTGCAGGAAAAGGCCAAGGTTCGCAACTTCAGTCAGGAATTCCGCCTGACCTCGACCGACGAAACCAGCCGCGTCGACTGGATCGCCGGTCTGTATTACGCCAACGACAAGATCCACAAGATCGACAACTTCATCGGTGAAAACTTCGGCGCGTTGCCGACCCTCAGCGGTGAAGCGGTGTGGGACAACGACGGCAAGAACGAAAGCTACGCGGCTTTTGCCCAAATCGGGTTCGACATCACCGATCAGTTGAAGCTGTCGGCCGGTGCGCGTTACACCGAGGACAAAAAAGGCGGCACCGTGACAGGAACGTCGGTTGTCACCGGCGACTTCACCAACCCGCTCGACACGGTGGCTCTGACGCCTCTGGCGGCCACCTTCCGCGCCGGTACGGGCTTCACCCAGGTTTACAGCGAAAAGTGGGATAAGTTCACGCCGCAAGCTATTCTGTCCTACACGCCCAACGACGATCTCTATTTCTACGCCAGCTACGCCAAGGGCTTTAAGGGCGGCGGCTACGACGATACGCCGACCAACGCCATCGCCGCGAACATTCCGTTCGACCCTGAAGTCGTGAACAACTACGAGTTCGGCTTCAAGTCGACGTTCCTGGACCGCCGCGTGCGACTGAACGCCTCGATCTTCCGCATGGATTACACCAACCTGCAGGTGACGCAGACCAACGCTGCCTGCTTGTGTAACCTGACGGACAACGCCGCGTCGGCCAAGATCGAAGGGATTGAAGGCGAATCGCAGTTTGTCGTCGTCGACGGCGTGCGCCTGAGCTTCGCGGGTTCGTACGTCGATCCGAAGTACGAAGACTTCATCGAAAGCGCCATCAATCCGGCGACGGGTCAGCGTCTGGTCAGCTCGGGCAACCGCTTGCAGCGTACGCCCAAGACCCAGATCAGCGCCGGGATCGACGTCACCACCGACGTCGGTAGCTGGACGGATGCTCTGAACCTGCGTGTCGACTACACGTGGCAGAGCAACCTGTTCTGGGCCACCGACAACCTCGCCCGCGAACCGGGCTACGGTCTGTGGGATGTCCGTGCGGCCCTGTCGCCCGAAGATGCCAACTGGTCGGTTGCGGCCTATGGCAAGAACCTCAGCAACAAGCTGTACCGCGTGAACATCATTCCGTTCTTCGGCGAAGAAGCGTCGCAGTTCGGCACGCCGCGCACCTACGGCGTCGATGTGACCTGGAAGTTCTAAGAACTAAAGTTCTAAGCACCACCTAAAACTACGGCTGAGTGAGGAAACTCACTCAGCCGTTTTTCTTTTGCGAAGATGTATGGGCTTGGTTCTAACCCAAGATTGTTGCAAATTGAATCAACCCCTCACCGCCTCGCTTTTTGCTCGGCACCCTCTCCCCTAGAGGGGAGAGGGTTGGGGTGAGGGGTCGTTTGCATCAACTCAAAACAATCAGGTTCTAAAGCGGCGCGCTCAGAACAAAGCGGGCCGCTTCCACAAGGCGGCGGTGGGGTCGTTCGCGAAGTCGAACTCGCCCTTTTTCATGCGGTCCACCAGCGCGCCATCGAAGTAATCGCGCCACTCGGTGACCAGGCCGTTTTTCACGGTCATCATGCCGAGATAGGGCACGGTGATCTGCTTACCGTCCAGCAGCTTGAAGTCGTCCACGCCCTCGCAATAAACGGTGTCGCCGTGCTCGGCCATGGCGAACACACGCCATTCGTTGTCCTTGATGCCTTTGCCCAGGGCCGTAATGAACTCGCGCATGGCGGCTTTGCCTCGAATCGGCGGTTTACCCCCGGCGTGCGAGTACCACACAATGTCCTCGGCCACATACTTCAGCACACCTTCAACGCTCAGCTTACGCCATTC
>JAEUKM010000351.1 GCA_016793085.1 Rhodospirillaceae bacterium | reverse complement strand
TCATGCCCCCCAATGTGGCGGTGGCCGAGATCCCCGATTTCGCGGCCGTCACCTACCGGCTGTACGAGGCCTTGGATAAGCTGGGCCTGCAGATTCTCAGCGCCATCGCGCTGTACCTGAAACTGGCCCCGTCGTTCTTCGACGACAAGGTGGCCATGGGCAACAGTATTCTACGGCTATTGCACTACCCGCCCGTCAGCCCCGAGGCCAAGGGGGTCCGCGCCGGCGCGCACGAGGACATCAACGTCATCACGTTGCTGCTGGGCGCCGAGGAAGCCGGGCTGCAACTGAAAGACCGCGATGGAGACTGGCTTGATATCGACCCGCCGCCCGGCTGTGTGGTGGTGAACATCGGCGACATGCTGCAGCGGCTGACCAACCACGTGCTGCCCTCCACCACCCACCGGGTGGTGAACCCGGGCCCGGCCAGGGCCGCGTTCCCGCGCTATTCCCTGCCCTTCTTCCAGCACTTCGCCTCGGACTACCTGATCGAAACGCTGCCCGGCTGCATTTCACCCGCGAACCCCAACCGCTACCCCACGCCCATCACCGCCCACGACTACCTGCGCGAGCGCCTGGCCGAAATTAAGCTGATTTAGGCGATGGGGCCTTCGGGGCTGCGCCAACGCGCCCGCCAAGACCCTGAAAGGGCTGGTTTTTTGGCGGTTTTCTGCGGTTTTCAGGGCCCGCCGAAAGGCTTGATTTTCCTCTGAGCAGCCGTTAAGACCTCCCCTCCTTCGCGCCTCCCGGCTCTGGGCGGCTGAACGGCTAGGTCCCCATCGTCTAGAGGCCTAGGACATCGCCCTTTCACGGCGGTAACCGGGGTTCGAATCCCCGTGGGGACGCCATACCTGTACAAAAGGGAGAACCCCTCCCGCCTGTACTTTCTCACCTTCCCCAATAGCGGCAGTCGGCTCCCCCATTGAGCCGGTAATGCTGATTGCCCTGCGTTCGCAGTCAATCCTGCCAACCGGCCGTCGCTACTGCCCTCGATGGGCATTGGGCAGTCCATTGGTCAGTAAACTACCCACGAGAAAATCTCCCCTGCCGGTTGCGTGCTTCACGCTCGACAGTCGGAAGCGCGCCGCTCTGGCCCTTACCACTTTTATTAACTGGCCTCGTGAACTTCGTGCAACAGCGGTTTAGAGATGTCCGGGGCAAGTATCCGTTCGGCACTCAACCGGTTACAAGCTGGTCATAGCTCGCAGGTACCGCAAAGCCCCAATCGGTTAGTCTCAGCTTACTGCTTGCCGCTCATGCGGCCGGTCAACGCACCACTGGCGGAAACGCGGGGCCCAAACTAAAATGCAGACATAACCAGTCGACGGAAGCGGTCATAGCGCCTCACGCAGCAGAGTAATAGCTTTCATCGCGGCCTAACATATTTGGGAAATGAGGGCTCTAATGGATTTCAAGTCTATATTAGTGCCAGTAGATATTTGGGAGTCTCCTGCACCACAAAGGCACATACTTGTCGCCGCTGGTATAGCCCGCTCCTGCTCATGCCCCATTCGTGCTATTACAGTTCTGCCTGATGCTGAGGTCATTCGCCGGTATGTGCACTCTATAGTGACCTTTGACCAAGCGATCACCACGATTAAGGAAGAACTGCAAGCGTTGATCAAAAGAACGAGCCCGGCCGATATAAAATGGACATGTGATGTAGTGCGCGGCGAAATATACAAAGAGATACTTGCGGCTCAAAAGGCGCAAGAGATTGACCTGATCGTAATGCCAGCGCACCGCCCCAAGATCACCGACTTCCTGATCGGTTCGAATGCGGAAAAAGTCGCGCGGCACGCAAGCTGTTCGGTTCTCATCGTGCGATAAAGGCGGTGATTGTCTGTACAGGGGGATTGATCGGGTCTGAAGCAATGGCTGGGAGATCTTAAATGTTCCGAGTGCTTCCAGCCGCACGCCTAGATGTTTTAAGGGCCGCTTCGCAAGGCCTAACGAGTACTGAGGCCGCAGAACACCTCGCCCGCTACGGAACCAACACTATCATCGAGACACCATCTTTAAGCTGGATGGAGCTTGCGCTCCAAACGGGGCGAGACCCGATGATATGGTTTCTGCTCGGAACAGCCCTTCTATTCACCTGGATCGGCGAGTACGTTGAGGCCGCAGTGCTGGCGGTCGCCATCCTGCCAATTATGGGTATGGATGCCTACCTGCATCGCAGAACGCAGGCATCCACGGAAGGATTAGCGGTACGTATAGCAACGACGGCTTTGGTCGTTCGAGATGACAAAATTGTCGAAACGGACGCGCAGTCATTGGTACCCGGCGACTTAGTAATTGTTCAAGGCGGCAGCTCATTTCCGGCCGATGGCCTGATCGTAGAAGGTCATGAATTACAGGTCGACGAGTCGGCCCTGACCGGAGAAGCCATGCCGGTACGCAAGTCGGCATTTTCAGGCTCAGCGCCGAACACCGGGGACATGATAATCGATAACGCCCACTGGGGGCTCGCCGGCACCCGCCTTCTCATGAACGACGCTAAGTTGCGCATAGTCTTCACCGGCAGCGAGACACTTTACGGACAAATCGTGCACACCGCGCAGTCCGGAATGCATGAACGCACGCCATTGCAGTATGCCATCAACTCTCTGGTCACGCTTCTGATTGTAATCGCAACCATCGTTTGCATCGGACTCGCTGTGACACGCTACTACCAGGGCCACGGATTAGTTGACGCGATTGTAAGCGCAGTAACTTTGGCCGTCGCCGCACTTCCTGAGGAATTCCCAGTCGTATTCACTTTTTTCCTGGGTGTCGGCGTTTACCGGCTGGCCCGAAAACAAGCTCTCGTCCGGCGTGCAATTGTGGTTGAGAATATCGGGCGGGTTACTTGCATTTGCTCGGATAAGACAGGAACCCTCACACAGGGGCAGCTCCATCTCGCGCATTTCATCCCGGCCGAAGGCGTAAACCGTGAACGCCTGCTAAAGATAGCGGCCAGAGCGTCGCGCAGTTTAAGCGCGGATCCCCTGGATCTGGCAATTCTCAAGGAAGTTCAAGGCACGCACGACGACGTGGCTGTGGTAGCGACGTTCCCTTTTACGGAAGACCGCCGTCGGGAAGTTTCCGTTCTTCGCAGCTCAGTTGGCGAGTTGACCTGCGCTGTGAAAGGCGCGCCGGAAACTATTTTTGCCTTAACAACCTTAGATCCTGAGGCTCGTCGCCTGTGGCACGCAAGAACGCAAGAGTTCGCCTCCTCTGGTTTCAAGGTTATCGCCTGCGCCGAGCGCGCGATAGAAAATCGCACCTGGATCGGAGGCGAACCCGAGCAAAACTTCGATTTCCTTGGACTCCTCGCTTTTGGTGATCCGGTCCGCCCAGGCGCCCGCGAGGCCGTTGCCGAAGCCAGAAACGCAGGCATACGCGTCATCATGGTGACCGGTGATCATCCTTCGACAGCCAAGACCGTTGCACAAGAAATTGGAATTGGCGCACGCATTCCTCGCGTCATCGAAGGCGAGGATTTGCCGGAAATTATCAGCCGCAATGATTTGGGTGCGGTCGATGTTATAGCTCGTGCAATTCCAGCCATGAAGCTCGATCTCGTTCGAGCCCTACAGCAACAAGGCGAAATTGTTGCGGTCACGGGAGATGGGGTGAACGATGTACCGGCGTTGCAAGGAGCGGACATCGGCATTGCGATGGGTGGCCGTGGCACCAGAACCGCCCGTGAAGTGGCCTCTATCGTCTTGCTCGACGATAATTTTCAAACCATTGTCCGGGCCATCGCAGAAGGCCGCCAACTCTTTAAGAACCTTCGGCTGAGCTTCACCTATCTGCTTATGGTTCATATCCCCTTGGCCATCACCGCCGCTTTCGTGCCCTTCCTTGGGTTACCGTTGTTATACCTTCCCGCTCACATCGTCTGGTTGGAACTAATTATTCATCCGACCGCACTTCTTGTTTTTCAGCAGTTACCATTAGCCTCTCGCTTGGAACGGCTCGACCGAACAGAGAAACTGCGTATCTTTAACCTGAAGGAGTGGGCGCTCATTGGCATGACCGGTGCCGCGATAACGTTGGCGATAATTCTTGGTTATACGCGCAGTTCGGGCGATGCTCAGGATGTAGAACATGCGCGCACTATGTCCTTAGTGACGCTCATCATCTCAAGCTCAACTCTTGCTGCATGCCTAAGCGGTTTGAGTACAAAAGCAGCCACCTTTATGGTCGCCGTGGCCTTCGGTTCCGCCATTCTTTTTGCCCAGATCCCATTGATAGCTGGATTACTGCACTTGGCTCCTCTACACAGCGACGACTGGTTGATCGCTATTTCTGGCGGTGCGCTGACGGCATCTCTAGTCGCACTCTTTCCCTATTGCCGCACGCCCAAAACGTCGCCGAATTAGCTGCTGTAGGCAATTTGGTCTTATGAAGCCCGTTCAACGCACAAGCCGTCGCGGCGCACATATTTTTAGCTCACCTCGACCGAAAGCATCTGCGGCTGCCACGCGGCGGCGATGAATGCGCAGGTCAGCGCCTTATCGCTGGCTTATAGCTCGCCCGGTTGATCACGACATGCCCTATGGCCGCAATCAGTACAATCCTGAGGTGCCCGCCTGCGTCATGATAGGCAATCCGCAAAAATGCGCCTACAAGATTGATATTAAAACGGAAAAGCCCTATTGCATCGTCTTGAGAATCATTGTCCAACGGTTCTTATCTCCATTGCTTGGGGGCCGCGTACTGGCCCAAGCGCTTAGTCTATTTGTGTGAGCGGCTGACATGGTTTCATCCAGTTCCCCGAAAGTCCGCATCCGCGTCGCCGATATCGACGATGTGCCCGCGATTCAGGAAATCTACGCCCACTACGTCATCAACAGCACCTCGTCGTTCGAAGAGGATGCGCCCACCGTCGCCGAAATGACGGCGCGCTGGCAGAAGCTGAAGATGCTGGGCATGCCGTTCCTGGTGGCGACCATCGGCAAGCGCATCGCCGGTTACGCCTACGGCGGTCCCTTCCGCGAGCGTTCGGCGTACCGCTACACCATCGAGGATTCCATCTACATCGCCCCCGACATGCTGGGGCGCGGTGTGGGCAACGCGCTGATGAACGAGTTGATCAAGCGCTGCACGAATTTGGGCTTCCGCCAAATGATCGCCGTCATCGGCGACAGCACCAACGCCGCTTCGCTGGCCATCCACAGCCGTCACGGCTTCCGCGTCATCGGCGCGCTCAGCTCCTCGGGCTTCAAGTTCGGCAACTGGGCCGATGCGGTGCTGATGCAGCGCCCCCTGGGCGAAGGCGACAGCACCACGCCCCCCGCCGCCCCCGGCCGGCGCAAGCGCCGGCGGAAATAAAAAGCCCGGCGCAAATAAAAAAGGCCCGCATCGCTGCGGGCCTTTTCGTATTCAGCGCTTAACGGATCAGATCACGATCCGCCCAGCTTCACGGCCTGGGCCACCATGGCGGTGAGATCCAGGAAGGTCTTGTCGCGCATCTTGCCGCAGTTGCGGGCAACCGCGCCGGTCAGCATGGGCTTGTTCTCCATGTTGATGGCCATGTCCTTGTCGGTGAAATTCTTGAAGCCCTGGATGAAGGCGAACGCCCACAGGTCAGCCAAGTCGGCCTTCATCATATCCGAGGCGGAACCGGCCTTGGCGTCCACGTGCGCGGCGCAGGTGTAGGCGCTGATGTCGATGCTTTCGGCGTTCTTCGGCAGCTTGCGGTCTTCGGCGCCCAGCGCATCGCGGGCGATCACCCACACCGGCGCTCCGGGTTGTTCCTTGCACTTGGCGGCCAGCGTGCTGGCGATGGCGTCACCGGCCTTGGCGTCTTCGCTGATGGACAGCGTGCCCTTGGCCTTGAAGTAACCGGCAAGGTAGCCGTTCACCCACAGCTTGGCCAAACCAGACTGAGCCTTGGTGGAGGAGTTTTCAGACGAAGCGCTGGTGTATTGCAGGCAGGAGAAGGTGGTGCCGTCGAACTCCGCACCTTGCGCCTGGGCCGCGGAGACCCCCATCACCATCGCGGCTGCAAACGCCACGCCGGACACAATTTTCTTTATCAGAGACATTCAGGCTCCCCCTGTCGGTATTGGTTGGGCCGGGCGTGCGTCGAGAATGCCACCCCGGCAGTGAGCGAAACTGGCACGCCCCGCCACCCCCCGTCAACGCCGGGAATCCTTTGGTTTTGCAGGCGAATTTCGCGTCTTGCGGGCGCGTTTACGCGGCAAACATGGCATCGTCGATGAGCAGCTGGGCGTTGGTGCGCCCCTGCCATGTTTCAAGCTGGATTTTCCCGCTGAGGTGAAGGGTGCGCCCGCGCGCGTTCAACAGGCCCACGCCCAAATCAGAGTCCGCACTTCGGAAGGCAATCGCCTTCAGCCGCCCGCCGCCGCGCCCGGTGAGGAAGCAGCGCACATGCCCCGACCCCACGATGTCGGCTTTTGCGACTTGCGCATCCATCACGGCGAAGCGCGGCTCGTCATTGCCCGATCCATAAGGCTCCAGTTCGCCCAGCATGCCGGCGAATTCGGTGGTGACGGCCCCTACCGACAGTACCCCATCCAGATCGTGCATGATCGCCACTTCGCCTGCGGCACTTTGCGCTGATACGTGCTTCTCCATGAAGTCGATGAACGCCTGAAGCCGGGGCTCCTCCACTGTGAAGCCCGCCGCCATGGCGTGACCGCCGCCATTGAACAGCAAGCCCACATCGCGCGCGGCCAGCACCGCCTTGCCGAGATCGACACCCTTCACCGAGCGGCCAGAGCCCTTGGCCATGCCGCCGTCGAGCGCCACAACGCACGTGGGCCGCCCATAGCGGTCTTTCAACCGGCTGGCGACGATACCGATGACGCCCGGATGCCAAGCGGCCCCCACGGCGAACAGCACAGGCGCATCGACGTTGCGCGTTTCGATCTGTTCGATGGCCTCGGCCAGCACGGCGGCCTCGATGTCCTTGCGTTCGCGGTTGTGCTCGTCCAGCCGCAGCGCCAGCGCGGCGGCTTCGTCCGGATCGTCGGTGGAGAGAATGCGGATACCCAGATCGGCTTGCCCCACGCGCCCGCCCGCGTTCACGCGCGGTCCGTACATAAAGCCCAAATGATAGGCGCTCGGCGCACTGTCGATGGCCGAGACTTTGCGCAAGGCCGCGAACCCTGGGTTGGCTCCGCGCGCAAGAGTCGCCAAGCCCTGTAACACATAGGCGCGGTTGAGACCGATCAGCGGCACCACGTCGGCGACGGTGCCCAAGGCCACGATGTCCAGCCACTGTTTCAGGTCGGGCTCGGTGATGTTATGGCGCGCATACCAGCCAGACGTGCGCAGCGCGCGGTTCAGCGCCACCACCAGCAGGAACGTCACGCCCACCGCCGCCAAGTGCCCCTGCTTGCTCGCGCAATCCAGCCGGTTGGGGTTGATGACGGCCGCCGCTTCGGGCAGGCGCGGTTCGGCCTTGTGATGATCGACCACCACCACATCAAGGCCTGCCGTTTTCGCGGCGCTGAGCGGCTCGAACGCCGTGATGCCGCAATCGACCGTGATGACCACCTTCATGCCTTGCGCAGCCAAATGCTGCATGGCGGCGGCGTTGGGGCCGTAGCCTTCCTTCATGCGGTCGGGGATGTAGACGGTAAGATCAATATTGATACTGCGGAAAAAACGCTTCAGCAGCGCCGATGATGTCGCGCCGTCCACATCGTAATCGCCGAACACGGCGATTTTTTCCTTGGCGTCGATGGCCGCAACCAATCGCCTTACAGCTTCATCCATGCCCGCGAGCGAACTGGGATCGGGCATCAGGGCCTTCAGCGTCGGATGCAGGAAATCGTGCGCGGTTTCAGGCGTGACCCCGCGCGCGGCCAGCACACGTGCCAGAATATCGTTCACGCCCGCTTGCCGGATGAGGCTTTCAACCTTGCGGTTGTCGATGGGATGCAGCCGCCACTGCCGCCCGCTTAAGGACGTCAGGTCATCGAAGATGGACGGTGCGGCATCCATTACGAAGTTTTCTTGTTCCCCTCGCCGTCCAGGCGGTGGTGAGCTTCCACGTAGCGCACGGTGCCCGACTTCGAGCGCATCACCAGCGAGTGCGTGACCGCGCCATGCGCGGTGCGGCGCACGCCCTTCAGCATGGCGCCGTTGGTCACACCCGTGGCCGCGAACATCACATTGCCCTTGGCCATGTCGAGCATGGAGTACTTTCTGTTGAGATCGGTGATGCCGAGCTTGCGGGCGCGGCCCTTCTCGTCGTCGTTGCGGAACAACAGACGCCCCTGCATCTGGCCGCCGATGCACCGCAAGGCCGCCGCCGCCAGCACACCTTCCGGCGCGCCGCCCGAGCCCATGTAAATATCAACGCCTGAATCCGGCTGCGCGGTGGCGATCACGCCCGACACGTCGCCGTCCGAGATCAGCATAATCCGCGCGCCCGAGGCGCGCACTTTTGCAATCAGGTCGGCATGACGCGGGCGGTCGAGGATGCACACCAGCAAATCCGACACGCCGCACTCTTTGGCCTTGGCCAGGTTCTTCAGGTTCTGCTCGGGCGAGTTGTCCAGGTCCACCACGCCGTCCGGCAGGCCGGGCCCGACAGAAATCTTGTCCATATAGACGTCAGGCGCGTTGAGGAAGTTGCCCGCTTCGGCCATGGCGATGACGGCCAAGGCATTGGCGCCGCCCTTGGCAGTGATGGTGGTGCCTTCCAGCGGATCCAGCGCGATGTCGATCTTGGGGCCTTCGCCCGAACCCACCTTTTCGCCGATATACAGCATGGGCGCTTCGTCGCGCTCGCCCTCGCCGATCACCACGGTGCCGTCGATGTTCAGGCTGTTGAGCGCCTTGCGCATGGCGTCCACGGCGGCCTGGTCGGCGGCCTTTTCGTCGCCGCGGCCCATCAGGCGCGAGGCCGACAGTGCCGCCGCTTCGGTGACGCGCACGGTTTCCAGCGCCAGGTTGCGTTCCAGCACATTGGCGAAAGTTGAATCGAGTTGCAGCGACATGACGGGGTCCCCTTGTCTTTCTTATGGCGCCGGGAAGCGCTCGATACGGATCATATGCGGCGGCTCGACCACTGCCGCGTTGGCTTCAAGCCGCTTGAACACGCGCAAGAGCGGCGCTTCCTGAGTTGTATGCGTGATGATGACCACGTTGACGTGCGTCTTATCGTCACGCCCCCGTTGCAACACCGATTCCATCGACACCGCTTCGTCGCGGAACGCGGCTGCGATATCGGCGAACACGCCGGGCTGATCGACCACCACCAGACGCACGTAGTAAGCGCCCACGCGCTCGGCCACGGGCACGATCTTGGCTTTCTTGAGCGCGCTTGCGGGAACGCCAAAGGTCGGCACCTTGCGGCCCGCCGCGATGTCGATGATGTCGGCCACTACCGCCGAGGCCGTGGGGCCAGCGCCGGCCCCGCGCCCTTCCAGCACCGAGCGGCCGACGAAATCGCCTTCGGTCACGACCGCATTGAACACGCCTTCGACGGCGGCCAACGGTGAATCGGGCGAGATCAGGCACGGATAGACGCGCTGGGTGATGCCGTCATTCACGCGGCTGGCATGGCCGATCAGTTTAATGCGGAAACCCATTTGTTCGGCATAGGCGATATCAAGCGCGCCGATGCGGCGGATGCCCTCGATGTGCATGCTCTTGAAATCGACCTCGGTGCCGAAGGCGACACTGGCCAGAATGGCCAGCTTGTGGGCGGCATCGACGCCGTCGATATCAAAGGACGGATCGGCCTCGGCATAACCCAAATCCTGCGCGTCCTTCAGCACGTCGGCGAAGTCGCGCCCCGTGGCGCGCATGGTGGTGAGGATATAATTACAGGTGCCGTTCAGGATGCCGTAGATGCGCTGAATGGTGTTGCCCGCAAGCCCCTCACGCAGCGTCTTGATGATGGGAATGCCGCCCGCCACCGCCGCTTCGTAAGCCAGCGTCAGGCCCGCTTTCTCGGCGGTCGCGGCCAGGGCCACGCCGTGATGCGCCAAGAGCGCCTTGTTGGCGGTAACGACATGGCGCTTTTTCGACAGCGCGGTTTCAACCGCGTTGCGCGCGGCCCCTTCCGAGCCGCCGATCAGTTCCACGATCACGTCCGCGTCGGCTTCGGCGGCCATCTTCACGGGGTCGGCGAACCACGCGATATTGGTAAGGTCGATGTCGCGCTTCTTTTTGGCATCGCGCGCGCTGACGGCGGTAACAACAACCGGCCGGCCGCATTTCGCTGCGATGAAGCCGGCGTTGGCGTTCAGCAGTTTCAGGGTCCCAGCCCCGACAGTCCCGAGGCCGGCTATGGCGATTTTCAATGGCGAGGTCACGAGTTGGCAGCCCGCTTGCTGTCAAAATTCTTAAGCGCCCCGTCGGCGTTCCCGAAGAACGTGCGGATGCTGCGCACGGCCTGACGGATGCGATGTTTGTTTTCCACCAGCGCGATACGCACGAAGCCCTCGCCCTGTTCGCCGAAGCCGGTGCCGGGGGCCACCGCCACGTCGGCCTCGGTCAGCAGCATTTTGGAGAACTCCATGCAGCCCAGGTGCTTGAAGCGCTCGGGCAGTGGCGCCCACGCGAACATGGATGCGGGCGGCGACGGGATGATCCAGCCCGCCTGGCCCAAGCCTTCCACCAGCACGTCGCGGCGTTCCTTGTAAATCTGGCGTGTTTCCTCAACGCAGTCCTGCGGACCGTTCAGGGCTGCGGCGGCGGCCACCTGCACGGGCGTGAACGCGCCGTAATCGAGGTACGATTTGATTTTGACCAAAGCCGCAATGAGCTGCGGGTTGCCGGCGGCAAAGCCCACGCGCCAGCCGGCCATGCTGTAGGTTTTGCTCATCGAGGTGAATTCGATGCAGATGTCTTTCGCACCGGGGATTTGAAGTACCGAGGGCGGCGGATTGCCGTCGAAGTAAATCTCGGCGTAGGCGAGATCGGACAGAATGTAGATCTGATGGTGACGGCAGAACTCGACCACCTGGCCATAGAAATCCAGGTCCGCCACGCAAGCCGTGGGGTTGGACGGATAATTCAGGATCAGCGCCTTGGGCTTGGGCACCGACATCCTCACGGCGCGGTCGAGTGCGGCCATGAACTCGGGGCCCGGCTGATAAGGCAGATAGCGCACGGCCCCGTCGGCGATGATGAAGCCGAAGGGATGGATCGGGTATGCCGGGTTGGGCGTCAGGATCACGTCGCCGGGGCCGGTGATGGCCGAGGCCAGGTTGGCCAGCCCTTCCTTCGAGCCGAGCGTAACGCAGACTTCCCGGTTCATATCCAGATCGACGCCGAAGCGGCGCTGGTAATAACCGACGAAGGCCTTGCGCAGGCCCTTGATGCCCTGAGAGGCGGAATAGCGGTGCGCCTTCGGGTCTTGCGCCACTTCGGCCAGCTTATTGACGATATGCTGAGGTGTGGGCAGGTCCGGGTTGCCCATGCCGAAGTCGATGATGTCCTTGCCCGCCGCGCGCGCCTTCGCCTTCAGCGCGTTCACTTCAGCGAACACGTAGGGCGGCAGGCGTTTAATGCGGTGAAACTCGGACTCCATTGTTCTGACCTTTGTTGAATGAAAACGGTTTGGCTCGCGGCTTAGACTTACCCTCCCTTTGCGGCGAAAAATCGCCCTTAAAGGGTTGAAAAGCCTTAAGCGTCGCGGGTGAAGGGGTGCGCTTCGGACGTTGGTTCGTCAAGGGCTAAGTGGTCGGAATTGCAGCGTTTAGTAATCGAGATAAAGATCTGCCGCATCCCCCAACATGGTGCTGTCGGCCCCGCCGTCATAGAGGCGCGCGGAGGGCACACCCAGGCGCTTCAACTCACGGCTGACGGCCGCGGCCCGCGCCGCCGCCTGATCGCCACGGCCGACGACGCGGATGGCGCCGTCCACCTGCGCACGCAGGCGCGCCACATCGGCCAACACGGCTTTGCCCTGGGCCGAGATGGCGCTGCTGCCAGGGGCGAAGGAGACTGTGCCCACTTCGGACGACACCGAGGCGTTGCCGGGGTCGAAGCCCGCGCGTGGCACGGCGGCAAGCTGCATGCCCCCGCCCCGGGTGCCGGAACTGTCGACCACAATGGTGTCACTACCATAGCCGGCTATTGAACTTGCAGCCGGAATCAGCGGCTGGACCGGCGGCGTGTAAGTCGGCGTGTATGACGATGCAGGCACCGCGGCAATCTGGGCCGACGCGACCGGGGCCGTGGGCGACAAGGGGGCGGCCTGACGCGGACTGTCGGGAATGTTGCCTGCGGCTGGGCTGGGCGCAGGCTCGCTCAGCCGGTCAACCAAAGCTGCGGCACTGGGTGGCGCGGCATTGGCCGGAGCAGATGCAGATGCTGCCGCTTGCGCAGGCTCAAGCCCGCCTTCCAGGCGCGCCACCTGCTCGACGGGAGCCGCTGCCGGACGCGGCGGCGCGCTGGCTTCGGCGGTTGGAGCATTTTCGTTCAGCGGGCGCACCGTGACTGGTTCGCGGCGGCCACCCTGCTCGGCGTACTGCGCTTTGCTGGTATCGGCCACCAGACCTTCGGCGGTCTTTTTCCGTTCTTCCTTTTTGGCTTCCTTCGCGGGCTCGGCCTTGGCGGGCGCTGCGGTTTCAGTGGGCGGTGCTGGCGCCGCAGCAGGCTCGGACGGGGTTGAGGTTTGGAAGGCGCTGCTGGCCGAGTTCGAGCCCATGAACAGCCCGCCGGTCAACGGGCCAGAAGACCCGCCTGAAGATGAGCCTGCGGACTC
>JAEUKM010000338.1 GCA_016793085.1 Rhodospirillaceae bacterium | reverse complement strand
TGGGGGTCGCCGAGGTGCCCGTCATGGCCCACGGCGTGAGTGATGAGAAGTTCGCGGCCCTCGCGGCCGAGGGCGCGAAGCATTTGAAGCTCAGCAAGCGAACTTAAGAAAACCTAGCCACGCGTCTTGGGCGTCTTCACTTTCGTGCGGCAGAAGCAGCTTTCGTGGTGGTCATTCACGATCCCTACCGCCTGCATCCAGGCGTAGACGATGACGGGCCCCACGAACTTGAAGCCGCGTTTCTTCAGGGCTTTTGACATCTCTTCGGCCAGCGGCGTCTTGGTGGGCACCTTGCCCGTCGTGTTCAGGATGGGCTTGTCGCCCGCCATGCCCCAGACGAATTCGGAAAAATCCTCCCCCGCTTTTTGCATGGCCAGATAAGCCTTGGCGTTGCCGATCGTGGCCTCGATCTTCGCGCGGCTGCGCACGATGCTTTCATCTTTCAGCAGGCGCGCCACGTCCTTGGCACCCCACTTCGCGATGATGGTGGGCTTGAACCCTTTGAAGGCCTTGCGGAAGCCACTCCGCTTTTTCAGGATGATCGCCCACGACAACCCGGCCTGGAACCCGTCCAGGATCAGCTTTTCCCACAAGGCGCGGGCATCGTATTCAGGCACGCCCCACTCCTCGTCGTGGTAGGCGATCATCTGCGCATTGTCTCCGGGCCAGGCGCAGCGTGTCGGGCTGTCGGCTTGCGGCATTTGCATGAACCTCGATCAGAAAGAAGATCAGCGGTTATGCCCGGAGCGTGACGCAAAGTCGATGAAGCAGCCCAGAGTTATTCACATCTTTCTTGTCTTTCACGGCGGACGAAACGTCGCCATGGCGTAACGCCATGCTGGTAATTCTGACAGGTTCTACCGTTTCGATTGTATTTTAGTTTTGCCCAGGATGATGGGAACCGGGGGACCGCTATGAAAATCAATTTTTTAAGTCTGGGCGTACTTTGCATGTCAGCATGCTTTGCGCCGGTTTTCGCACAACCCGTGCAGTATACACCGATCCCGCCAGGCTTCGACTTTCCGGCGGCGGAGGCGTCGCTTGCGGCGGCCATTAACGCCAATGACCAAACCGCCTTGAGGCTGCATGGTTGGATGGTTTTCGCGGGCCTTACGCAACCGGCCCGGCCCTCGGATGCCAAGTCGGAAGCCATTTGGGAAACGTGGTATCCGGGCAGTGAAGTCTTCGCGTCCGGGCCGATGCCTCAGGGAGAGCGCACCCTGCACCGCACGTTCCGGGTGCCGCGGCAGTTCATGCCGGCCGTTCCAGGGCCCGCGCCGCAAGCCATCGGCGATTCCCAATTGTCATTCACCCTTTTCAATCAGGAGCTCAAGGATCACACGCGCCAGAACGGGCTTCATCTAAAAGCGACCATGGCCGCCCTCAATGCGTCGTGGACACCGCAAACGCCGTTGGCGGACCGCAAGGTCAAGGACTATCCGGCGGCGGCCATGTCCTTGAAAATCGTCTGGACGCACGTCGGCAAGCAGGGCTTTACGGCCTTGCCGGTTTGGGATGAGCAGCCACGAATGGCGGTTGCGCCCGCGCAACCCGAAGAAAACTGGCCGCGGGTCGTGGCGATTGATCCCACGCGGACAACCATTCCCGCCGGAGAACGCCGCACGGTCACGCGCATGGGCAAATCGTTCCCGAATTCCAGGGTCGTTCCGCTGTCGAATTTTTATCACTTTGCAATGACGGCGCAGCAGGCGGCCCAAGCCAATGCGCTGGGCTTAAGCCTGAACGCAAAGCCGGGCGACTACATGGCCGTCACGGCGATGCACTACACCACCAAGGAAATCCCGAATTGGGTGTGGGCCACCTTCTGGTGGCACGACGAGCCCGACAAGGGCGGCTACGCCAAGGACCGTCCAGCCGCCGCGGTGCTGAAGGGCGTGTGGCGGAATTACCTGATGGACGTCGCGTACGACATGGATGTGCCCAAGGAATCCGACGGTACGCCGGATGCGGTTTTCAATCCGTATCTCGAAGCGCGGTTTGCCGACGGCGTGAATTCCAATTGCATGACATGCCACCAGCGCGCCGTGTGGAAACCGGCCCTACCCGATTTTCTTCCTGTGACGCGCGGCGCGGCGGCGGCGAATGATCCTTTCTTTAAGAACGGCACGAAAGCCGATTTCCTGTGGTCGCTGCTGTTTGAAGGAAATCAGTGAGGCATGCGAATGAAACGCTTTGACAAGGTCAAGGGGATTCTGGATGCGGCCGTCAACAACGCGCAGATCGGGGCCCACAAAGCGTTTTGGCGCGGGCTCGATCTGGCGTCATTCAAGCTCAAACGGGTCTACGGGAAAGAGCTAGTTGTCGTGGGCGACGGCCCCAACTCGAACCTGGTCTTGGCCTTGCGCGGGCTTGCGCCGTTTGGGTCCGACATTGGAACGGCGGGTGCAACGACGCGGCGCATGCCGGCAGGTTTACCGCCCGTCTCCGATGCCGAGATCGCATTTATCGAAACGTGGATCACGGACGGCTGCCCTGATGACGATGTGCCTGCCGGCGGATAGCTGTGGCGCGGCAACCGGCCTGGCACGCTAAAATCCGGAGCGCCTTGCGCCTGGCCCAAAGCCAGCCCGACGTCATGGGCGTGGATTACGGGTATGTCAGCAAAGATGGCGCCCCGATAAAGACGCTTGGTGTGCGGTTTCATGTGCGCCGCAAGCTGCCGTTGGCCGAACTGTCGCCAAGCCGCGTTTTACCCAAGACCCTGGATGATCTGCGGTGCGACGTCATCGAGGCGTCATACGGATTGTCCGGATCGCCGCGGGTTGCGTGCAATCCGGTTCAAATGGGTGTCAGTATCGGGAATGTCGAGCGCACAAGTACGGGAAGCTTCGGCGTGCTCGTGCGCGATAAGCAGTCGTCCACGCCGGCGGTTTTAAGTAACTGGCATGTTTTGTGCGGGTCGCCGCAGGCAAGTGTGAACGACCGTATCAGCCAACCGGGCCCGCGTCACCTGGGCTCGCAGCCGGCGCGCGTCGTGGCCCATCTGGAGCGCTGGCTCTCTCTCGATACGGGCATCGACGCTGCTATTGCCCTGCTGGAAAGCGGTATTCCGGTTCATCCGCAACTTTTTGAAAGTACCGCTCCGGTCTCCGGAATCGAAGCGCCGAAGCCCGGGATGAAACTTGTCAAATACGGGGCCGCGTCGGGCCTTACGCACGGCAAAGTCGATGGCGTCGGCGGGATGTACAAGATCGACTACAGCTACTACGGCGATGCCAAGCGCTGGATGGAAGGCGTGCGTCTGATTTGCGATCCGGACTTCGGCGAGGATGAAATCAGCCTCTCCGGAGATTCGGGGGCCGCGTGGGTCAATCCGCAGTCCGGTAAGGCCGTCGCTCTTCACTTCGCGGGCGAGGACGGCCTGGGCGCGACCGCGGAATACGCGCTTGCGCACCCGCTGCAACGGATTTTCGGGCTTCTCGATCTCGACGCTGTTTAGTCGGCGCACCGGGCACATCATTCGCCGCACTGCAAACCGCGCGCCGCCTTTACTTGCGTTTGGCGGCTTCTTGGGCCTTTTGGTAGCTTTCGATCACCGCCGCGTAATTTGGCGCCACAAGCGCATACAACTTGGCAAGCTCCGCCGCCTCGGGGCGGTTCCACGCGCGGTGCATCTCGGACAGAACAGCGTTTGTGGACGTCGGGATGACGCCGCTTTGGGCCAGTCGCGCCAGTGTGGTCCGCGATGCCATCTCGCTTGGATCGCCCGAGGCATCCATCACGGCATAGACGTTGAAGCCCTCCGCCTTGGCGTCAAGCGCCGGGAAGGCCACGCACACGCTGGTCCACACACCGGCCATGATCAGGGTGCGGCGTCCCGTTGCCTTTACCGTTTTGACGAAATCATCGTTGTCCCACGCATTCACTTCGCCCTTGCGGGGCACATACACCGCGTGCGGCGCAAATTGATGAATCTCGGGCATCAAGGGACCGTTGGGGCCGTTCGGTTCCGACGCCGTGGTAATGACGGGAATCTTGAGCAGTGTGGCGAGCTTTGCCAACATCGTCGTGTTCGCGCGCAGATCCGCGACGGGGATGTCCTTGACGGTTTGGAACAAGCCGGACTGGTGGTCCAGCAGCAGGATGACCGTGTCGGCAGGATTGATCAGCGCCCGCCCGCCGCCTGAAGGCAGCACGCTTGCTTTCATCTGCTGTTCGGCCGTGGCGGTCTGGGCCTGGGCGCTGCGATCAGATTGAACGACGCCGAGAAGAAAAAGCGACAAGAGTAGGATGAGCGTTTTCTTTGGCGCTAAGGACGTTCTGGTCATGGCGTATCCCTCCTGGTCAGCGTAATGCCGAAACATTCGGGAATTGTGCACGCGCAGAGGATGTCGGCGAGTAAATAGATGTAAATTTCAACCCGGTTTCAAATCGTCGGTGCGATGACACCCGCCAGGTGATGCACCATGCCCTTGAGCGGTGAGGTATCCTGGTCATTGCTGTCCACCGGCACAGCGGCGAACACCGGCTCACCCGCCAGCCAGCGCGCTTCGGCGTCCTCAGTGGCCATGGCCACGGCCAGCGCCTGATTCAGCTCGTAGTGCTGGCCCGGCAGGCCGCAGAGATGTAACGCGGTCTTCATCATGATGATGACGAACGAACGCATGGCCACCACGTTGTCGGCGAACTGAAACTCGGCGGGCTCGTTGCGCTGAAGCATTTTCACGCACACTTCCAGCGACTTGGAGAGGAGATATCGGCACGAGACGGGACGGTGGGCGTACTCACTGCAGGCGTGGTTCTCCAGGATCGGGCAGATTACGCGGCGCGCTTCGCGCTGCACCTGGGGCGTGGCCCCGCATTGCACAGCCGCCGCCATCACGCGTTCCCGGCGCAGGATGGTGCGGCGGACGGAGTTGGCGAGGTTGAGAATTTCCGGGATCGTCGCGCTGACGTACGTGGTGCAGCAGTGGCTGCAACCCTTGGCGCAGGCGATGGGCGGACCAGTGTGTTCGGACATGATGGTGTCGAGCAGTTGCTCGGCGAAGGACGCTGCCTGGCTGGCGCGGTGGGGCAGGGCGGTATCGAGTAACAGCATCGTCAGGTAACGGGTGTTGGCCTGAATGGCGCGCGGGTTGGCCTGCACGTTGAAGGCCTTGCCCACCCAGGCCTCGTCCTCTTTCAGGATCTCGCGGCGTTGGGCTGCGGTCAGGCGCGGCCGCGCCGGGTCGGACAAGGTTGCCATCATCGGCCTTTCGTTGCTTCTGGCGGCCACGCTACCCGGCCAATAGTTAACAGCTTGATGCAAAAACACCCATAGACGCAAAAACGCATAGCCCCTCTCGATTTCTCGCACTTGGGGGCGTCTCTGCCCGGCGGCAAAATAGGGGTTCGCGTTCCCCCTCACAGAGTTCTAAAAATGCTGATGACCCAGATTTTCCTTGAAGACCTCAGCGTCGGCCAACGCTTCTCGAGCGGTTCACTGACCGTCAGCGAAGCCGACATTATCGCCTATGCCCGCCAGTTCGATCCGCAGCCCTTTCACACCGACCCGGACGCGGCCAAGGACACCTTCTTCGGCGGGCTGGCGGCCTCGGGCTGGCACACGGCCTCGCTGACCATGAAGCTGCTGGTAGGCAGCGAGCTTAACATCGCCGGGGGTCTGATCGGGGCTGGCGGCGAACTCGCCTGGCCTAGGCCCACCCGGCCCGGCGATACCTTGCGCCTGGCTATGGAGGTTCTGGCGGTGAAACCGTCCAAATCCCGGCCCGAGCGCGGCATGGTGACTGTGCGCTGCGAGACCCTGAACCAAAATAATGAGGCAGTTCAAGTGTTTACCGTCAATATGGTGGTCCTGCGCCGCAACCCGGCTCCGTAAAACCAAGCTCGAGCCAGGGTGGCCGGCTACGCCTTTTGCACGCAAGCCTTATACCTTCGCTCAAATGACGTTGAATGCAAAAAGGCGCATTATCCTTTCATCAGCGCTGGTCGTGGCCCTTTCCCCGGGGCGAGTCTCAACCAGCCATTCCGAATAAGGACCGAAGCCGGGGCCGGCGGACGAACCCTTGAGCCTCCCCCCTCGCTCAATCTCCCCCTCTCCGCGGTGCCCGGCCGAGGCCCTTATTCAAACCCCTCTCCCAAAAGACCTCTAAAGCGCTGCGTTCCCCCCCGCAGCGTGCTTCTCTTTTTCAACCGCTACTCTGCGCCGATTATCCCCGCTTGGCGCAGCCGCTCGATCACTTGGCGCTGTACGGCACCGAAATGCTGGGGTGTGGGATCGGTCTTCATCAGAGTGTTGGCCGGGTAGAAATCCTTTCGGGCATAGGTGTCGGCGTACAGTTCCATCCGCAACCGCGGCAGGAAGTTATTAATGTCGGCCGTGTTGCGGTGACGGCGCAGGGCCGTAATGTTGATGTCCGCCGCCGCCGTGACGCTTTCGCCCGGGCCTGCTTCCGCCAGCACCCGGCCCTGATAGTCGATGATCTTCGATAGGCCGTCGCAGGTTTTGTCGAGAAACGGGATATCGCGGTGCCCGGCGACATTGGCCGAGACCACGTAAGCCAGGTTCTCGATGGCGCGCGCCCGCTTGGCGATGTCCTTGGGCGTCAGGCCGGTCAGCAGCGGTTCGGCGCTGGGATGACAGAGAACCTCCGCGCCCCGCAAAGCGAAGCACCGTACGAGTTCCGGGTATTGGATTTCCTCCGAGGCAATCGCCGCCAGGTTCCCGATCTCGGTCTTGGCGACCGGAAAAACACCCTCCCAGCCGTAGAGATCAAGATACTTGTCCCAATAATCGTGCGGTGTGGGCGAGAACATCGAAGTCAGCCGCCGGTAACGAAGGATATGCTTGCCGGAAGGATCGAAGATGAAGCACGCCTGAAAGAAGATGCCCGGGAAATTCGCGTCGCGCTCGTAGGCGTTGCCGCACAGATAGATGTTGTTGTCCTGCGCGATGCGGGCCAGTGCCTCGTACTCGGGACCGCCCACGTCCACTGCCGCCCAGTCGGCCCATTTGGGGATTGCCGTGCCCATCGGGAAACCTGTGAACACGTATTCGGGCAGCACCACCAGCTTGACGCCGTTGCCGGCGTAGATGCGCGAACCGGGGATGGTGATTTTCAGCCGGGTAATGGCGGCCATCATCATGGCGCGGGCCTCGGCTTTGGACGTGCTGGCGTTGATCGGCAGGCATTCGATCTGCATGGCGACGGCCCGGTACATCAGCATGGCTTGGCCTTTCAGGTGTTGCGAAGGTTCTGCGGCGGCGGGATCGGGGACGGCCGGAGCCGCCAGCGCGCCGAGGCCGGCGACCGAAGCGCCCAACACCCGGCGGCGAGGAACATCATCGGTGCTCATGGCTCAAGCTCCGAAGTGGGGCGTGCGCGGATCCACGTCCTGCGACGGCTGATCCATGTCGATGAAGATGCGCCACTTGCCGTCGGCACACAGCCGCAGCATTACGGTGAACCGGCCAAACAGGTGTGCTGGTGGGGTTTTGTCGCGCGGCGCCAGCGTGATCCACGAACGGCCGTAGACATAGGCCCAGGTGCCGTTGCGCTCGGCGCGGTCGTAGCGCACCGTCACTTTGCGATCGTATTTGACGAACGAGGCCCTCAGCAGGGCGGCAATGTCGTCGTGCCCGTTCACAGTGCCGCGCCCCTGTACGGCGATCACGGCATCATCGGCGTAAAGATCGATGACCCGTTCAGGATCGTCTCCCTCATAGGCTGCGATCCAGTCGTCAATGACGGCGGTGATGGCGGTGTCGATGGCGTGCATGGCGTCCTCCCAAGGCGGTGCGGCTGACAAAGTATGAACGCTGCTGTGGGCGCGGTACTAACAACTCATATTCAGATTTCACATCAAGAGGATGTAAATCGTCCGGCGCTGCTGCGGGCGACAAGGCTGCGTCGGGGGGGCCGCTTGTCGCTGAGCAGGACGTGCGCGGCTTGGTCGCAAACGGAAAAGTTTTCTGCGAGACTGCTAAAGCATCGATCAGGGAGGCGGCACCATGCGCAGCGCGGTTCATACGGTTTACGGCGACCCGGCCGAGGTTTTGCATCTTGCGGATATGCCCAAGCCCGAGCCGGGGCCGAAGCAGGTGCGCGTGCGCACGGTGCTGGCGGCGATCCATAACCACGATCTGTGGACGGTGCGCGGCGGCTATGGCTACAAGCCGCCCTTGCCCGCTATTGCCGGCAGCGAGGCCGTCGGCATTGTCGATGCCTTGGGGGAGGGTGTTGATGAGAAGCTCTTGGGCAAGCGTGTGGCCAGCGCTTCGGTGCGTGGGGCCTGGGCCGAATACTTTGTCGCACCCGCCGCCGGTCTGCTGCCCGTGCCGGATGCGATTAATGACGAAGCCGCAGCGCAACTGATCGCCATGCCCTTCAGCGCCATCATGCTGCTGGATTATCTGAATGTGCAGCCCGGCGACTGGATTGCGCAAAACACGGCCAATGGCGCCGTCGGCAAAATGGTGGCGGCGCTGGCCCAATCGCGCGGCGTCAACGCCATCAACCTGGTGCGCCGGGATGAAGGCGTTGCCGAACTTTCGGCATTGGGGATCGCCAACGCGGTTTCAACGGCTGAACCCGGCTGGAAGAAAAAGGTGCGCGCCCTGGTAGGGGAAGCGCCTCTCAAAGCCGGGGTGGATTCCATCGGCGGAACAGCGACACAGGATATGGCCGAAATCCTGTCCGAGAATGGCTTGCTGGTCTCCTTCGGCAGCATGACAGGCGAGCCGATGCAGGTCTCGTCCGGCACCATGATTTTCAAGCAGCTTACCCTGAAGGGGTTCTGGCTGACGCCCATCAGCGCTGCGATGGCGCCTGAAAAGCGTCAGGGCCTCATGGGGGAGCTGTTGAAACACGTGATCGGCGGCACCTTGAAACTGAGTACCGAGGCGATCATCGACCTGGCCGATATCAAACAGGCCGTGAGCCGGTCCTTAACCCCCGGCCGGACAGGCAAAGTGCTGCTGCGGCCTTAATTTTTAAGCGGAGTACTTGCCAGATGGCCTGCCAGCCGAAGCTGCGGGAGCAGCGTAGGCTGGCGGAGGGAGTGGGATTCGAACCCACGATACCCTTTTGGGGTATACACACTTTCCAGGCGTGCGCCTTCAACCACTCGGCCATCCCTCCGGCGACGGCGTTTCGGGTTGATCACCCGGCGCCCAAATGTGGTTCCCATTTTTGGGAGCGCGGAACCTACCCGAGGGTCTTTAGCCCCGCAACCAAAGCCTCGGGTTTTTGCCCCTGAATCGGCGGCCTTTGGGCGCTCTGGATAAGTCTGTGGATAGGCTCTGGTGCCGGAATCTAGGGTAATTTAATTACTCTTAATAGTTTTTTCTCGAAACCAAAGGCGTTCGTATTGATTTATTAAGCGCTTACCCGCTACTTTGAAGACTGAGGGATAAGAAAAAACGGCTCGTGGGGCGGGTTAAAAGTGGTCGTGGGTCGCACAATCGGCTGGGTGATGGTCATCGTTGCCATCATCATGGCCTCGGCGGAAGCGGTGATGGCGTTGGGCGCCAGCGGTCATGCTGGGCTCGCCACATCGGACATTGTCACATTGCTGACAGGTCAGGCGCCGCAATTTTCCACAACGCGCTGGCCGGAAATTTTCTCAGCCCTTGGTTCCGGCGTGATGGCAATGCCCGCGTGGCTCGTCACCGGTGTCATCGGACTCTCGCTCGCGCATATTTTCCGCGCCCGCCGCATCCGCCGGCGCGTCAGCACCATCCGCCCGCTCTAAAAAATCCCCGATTCAGTTTTCAGGCATACGCAGTGCGGAGATGAACGCCGACTGCGGAATATCCACGCTGCCGAACTGGCGCATGCGCTTCTTGCCTTCCTTCTGCTTGTCCAGAAGTTTGCGTTTGCGTGTAATGTCGCCGCCGTAGCACTTGGCCAGAACGTCCTTGCGGAGCGCGCTGATGGTCTCGCGCGCGATGATTTTTCCGCCGATGGCGGCCTGCACCGGAATCTTGAATAAATGCCGTGGAATCAGGTCTTTTAAGCGTTCGCAGATCTGCCGTCCGCGGTTCTCGGCCTGGCTGCGGTGGCACATGAACGACAAGGCATCGACCACTTCGCCGTTGACCATGATGGTGACTTTCACCAGGTCGGACTCGCGGTAGTCTTCCATCTCGTAATCGAAACTGGCGTAGCCCGACGAAATCGACTTCAAACGGTCGTAAAAGTCGAAAACGATTTCATTCAGCGGAATGTGATACACGGCCATGGCGCGCGAACCTACATAGGTCAGGTCGGCCTGCTCACCGCGCCGGTCGTTGCACAGTTTCAACACCGGGCCCAAGTATTCATCGGGCACCAGAATTGTTGCCTTCACCCACGGCTCTTCGATCGTCTTGATGTGCGTCACGTCCGGCATGTCGGCCGGATTGTGCAGTTCGATCTTCTCGCCTTTGTTGGTCTCGATGCGGTAGACGACCGACGGCGCGGTGGTGATGAGATCCAAATCGAACTCGCGCTCCAAGCGCTCCTGCACGATCTCCATGTGCAGCAGGCCCAAGAATCCGCAACGGAATCCGAAGCCCAGGGCCGCACTCGACTCGGTCTGGTAGTGGAAGCTCGAGTCGTTCAAACGCAGCTTCGCCAGGCTTTCGCGGAGTAATTCAAATTGGGATGCATCGGTCGGGAACATGCCGCAGAACACCACGGGCACCGATGGCTTGAAGCCGGGCAGGGGTTCGAGGGCGGGCTTCACGTCGTCGGTGATGGTGTCCCCCACCTGACAGTCGGCCACGGACTTGATGTTGGCGATGATGAAGCCCAGTTCGCCCGGTTTCAGGTCCTGGGTGTCGATCATCTTAGGCGTAAAATATCCAATGCGATCAACGTTATAGACCGCGTTATTCGACATGAACTTGATCTTGGAGCCCTTTTTGATCACCCCGTCCTTGATCCGCACTAGGATGACCACGCCCAGGTAGGTGTCGTACCAGCTATCCACCAGCAGGGCCTTGGTGGGCTGGGCCAGCTCGCCCTTGGGCGGCGGCAGCTTGGTGACGATGGCTTCCAGCACCTCGTCGATGCCAAGGCCCGCCTTGGCCGAGGCGGGCACGGCCTCGGAGGCATCGATCCCGATAACGTCCTCGATCTGCTGGCGCACGCGTTCGGGGTCCGCTGCCGGCAGGTCGATCTTGTTCAGGACGGGCACGATTTCATGGTGCGCGTCGATGGCCTGGTAGACATTGGCGAGCGTCTGGGCTTCGACACCTTGGGAGGCGTCGACCACCAGCAGCGAGCCCTCGCAGGCCGCCAGCGACCGGCTGACTTCGTAGGCGAAGTCCACGTGGCCGGGGGTGTCCAGCAGGTTGAGCTGGTAGGTCTTGCCGTCCTTGGCCTTGTACGACAACCGCACGGTCTGGGCTTTAATCGTAATACCGCGCTCGCGCTCGATGTCCATGGAATCGAGCAATTGCTCTTTCATGTCGCGTTCGGCTACGGCGCCGCAGCGCTGGATCAAGCGGTCGGCCAGCGTCGACTTGCCGTGGTCGATGTGGGCGATGATCGAAAAATTCCGGATGTGCGAAAGGTCGGTCATAGAACTCTAGATATAGGAACTGGAGCATTTCCCCGACAAGCGGGAACCACTTGGCGTGGAGAAATGCGACCAAACAAAAAGCCAGCGCGTGATCATGATGGCGTTCAAACGAAACTCATTATCCGCGCAACACGCCGCCGGTGGCTTTTTCGACGGCCGCCACGATCTTCTTGGCGACAGCTTCGATCTGCTCATCGGTCAGGGTCGCGTCCTTGGACTGCAAAGTGACGGTGATGGCGATGGATTTCTTGCCCGCACCCACGTTGGGCCCTTCATAGACGTCGAACAGGCCGATGTTGGTGATGAGGTCGCGTTCGGCGTTGCGCACGGCCTTCAGCACGGCCTCCGCGGACACGTTCGCATTCAACACAAAGGCGAAATCGCGTTCCACCGGCTGATAGGGTGACGCCTTCAACAGGGGCCGCGCTGTGCCGTTGCCTTTCTTTTTTGCTTCCGGGATGCGGTCCAGCGCCACTTCAAAGGCCACCAGGGGGCCCTTCACGTCCAGCGCCAAGAGAACACGCGGGTGCACTTCGCCGAACCAGGCGAGTACCTGGTTGCCCTGCTTTAAAACCCCCGAGCGCCCCGGATGCAGCCAGCCGGGCGCGCCGTCCTTGGCGCCCGCACCGGTCTGAATTCCGCTGGCCGAAACGCCCGCGGCCTCAAGCACGCCCAAGGCATCGGCCTTGGCGTCCAGCGCATCGACGGGGCGGCGCATGTCGGCCCAGTGGCGCGGACTGGTGTGGCCGCTGCGCACGCCGGCGGCGAGCAACGTCTGCTCGCCCGGCTTGAAACCCTCGAAGCGCGGGCCGATCTCGAACAGGTTTGAATCATGAAGCCCGCGCGCGGCGTTGCGCCCCGCCCCCGAAATGAGATTCGGGATCGCGGACGGGCGCAGCACGTCAAGATCGGCGCTGATGGGGTTGGCCAGGGGAACAACCACTGCGCCATCCGCGAACAGGGCCGCGTGGTCCTTGCTCAGGAACGACCAGGTGACGGTTTCATTCAAGCCCCGCGCGGCAAGCGTGCGGCGCACGATCCCCACCAGGCGCTGCTTGGCGTTCAGGGCCGGCTTCTGCATCACCGGGCGCGGCATGGGTACGGCCTTGATGTTGTCGTAGCCGTGGATGCGCAACACCTCTTCCACCAGGTCCTGCCATACGGTCACATCGCCGCGCCACGAGGGCGGAGTAACCTGCCAGGGCGAACCGGTGACAACCTTGAAGCCCAGACGCTCCAAGATGCTTTTGATTTCCGCATCGGCCACGGTCACGCCGCCCAGCTTGGCGACACGGTTGGGATCGAAGGCCACAGGCTTGAAGGCCGGGGGTTGCGCCCCGCCCACCACCAGCTCGGAGGCTTCGCCGCCGCACAGTTCAAGCACCATGCGCGTGGCGATCTCAACGCCCGGAACGGCCGAGGCCGGGTCCACGCCGCGCTCGAAGCAGTAGCGGGCGTCGGAATTGATCTCGAGTTTGCGGCCGGTGGCGGCGATGTTGGCGGGGTCGAACAAAGCAGACTCGATGAAAATGGTGGTGGTGCTATCACCCACACTTGTCGGCTCGCCGCCCATGATGCCCCCGATCCCGACAGCCGCCGCATCATCGGCGATCACGACCATGTCTGCATCCAGCGTGTAGGTCTTGCCGTTCAGGGCCGCGACGGTTTCGCCTTGCGTGGCCAAACGCGGGCCCACGTCGCCCTTGAGTTTCGCATCGTCGAACGCGTGCAGGGGCCGGCCCAGGTCGATGTTCAGGTACTGCGTGATGTCGACCAACGCCGAGACGGGGCGCAGGCCGATGGCTTTCAAGCGATCCTGCAGCCAGGCGGGGCTGGGACCGTTTTTGACGCCCTTCACCGTGCGTCCGGCGAACTGCGGGCACTTATGGGTCTGCTCGGCGGGAAGGCGCATGGCGATCTTGCGCGAAGCCGGGAAGGTGCCTTTCACGGGCGCATCGTTGAAGGGTTTCAGCGTGCCTAAGCCCGCTGCCGCCAGGTCGCGCGCAACGCCGCGCACGCCCAGGGCATCGACGCGGTTGGGCGTGAGATTGATTTCGATGACGGGATCGATCTTAAGCACGGACGTGACGGGCGCACCCACCACGGCGCTCCCCGGCAGTTCGATGATGCCGTCGTGGTCGTCGCCCAGTTTCAGCTCGCGGGTCGAGCACATCATACCCTGGCTTTCGACGTCGCGGATTTTGCCCTTTTTCAGCTTCTCGCCGCTTTCGGGGATCACGTCGCCGGGCCGCGCCAGCACGACTTTCAAGCCCGCGCGCGCGTTGGGCGCACCGCAGACCACTTGCAGCGTTTCCGTCCCCGTCGAAACCTTGCACAGCTTCAAACGATCGGCGTTCGGGTGCTTCTCGGCTTCCAGCACATGGCCGACGATGAACGCACCCAGGGCCTTGCCGGGATCGTCCACTGCTTCCACTTCAAGGCCGATGCTGGTGAGCTTCGCCGAAATCTCATCGACGGAGGCCGCGGTGTCCAAGTGGTCCTTCAGCCAGGAGAGTGTGAATTTCATCGATTGAGCCCCCCGCCACTTAATCCCGAAGTGAGAGAGGGCACATCCAAGGCCGCGAACCCGTAATGCTTCAGCCAGCGCAGATCGGACTCAAAGAACGTGCGCAGATCGGGGATGCCGTACTTCAGCATGGCCACGCGCTCCACGCCCATGCCGAAGGCGAAGCCTTGATAGACTTCGGGGTCGAGGTTGCAGGCCTTCAGCACGTTGGGGTGCACCATGCCGCAGCCGAGAATCTCCAGCCAATCGCCGTAATTGCCGATCTTCAGTTCGCCGCCTGCACGCGAACAGCCGATATCCATTTCCGCCGAGGGTTCGGTGAACGGGAAGAATGACGGACGGAAGCGCACGGTCAGGTCGTCGACGCCGAAGAACATGCGCACGAATTCTTGCAGGCAGCCTTTCAGGTGCGCCATGTTGGTCTCGGTGTCGATCACCAGACCTTCGATCTGGTGGAACATGGGCGTGTGCGTCATGTCGTAGTCGCAGCGGTAGGTGCGGCCCGGAATGATGACGCGGATGGGCGGCTTCTCGTTCAGCATGGTGCGGATCTGCACCGGCGAGGTATGCGTGCGTAAGAGATAACGGTTGCCCTCCTGGTCGGGGGGCAGGAAGAACGTGTCGTGCATCTCGCGCGCCGGGTGGCCGGGCGGGAAGTTGAGCGCAGTGAAATTGTGGAAGTCGTCCTCGACATCCGGGCCTTCGGCGATAGTGAAGCCCATGGCGCCGAAAATCGCCGCCATCTCGTCGATGGTCTGGCTGATGGGATGCAAGCTGCCCTTGGTCTCAGGGCGTATGGGCAGCGTCACATCCATCGTCTCGGAGGCGAGCTTGGCGTCCAGCGCTGCTGTATCAAGCTTCGCACGCTGGGCGCTGATGGCGGTCTCGATCTCGGTTTTGAGCGCGTTCAGAAGCTGGCCGAACACCTTGCGTTCGTCCGGGCTCATTGTCCCTAAATTTTTCATCAGGCCGGTAACGCGGCCTTTCTTACCCAGCGCCTCGACGCGGGCTTCTTCCAGCGCCGGCACGTCCGTTGCCGCGTTCACCGCCGCCAGCACTTCACCGCGCAGTTGATCGATCTCGCTCATCGTTTTTCAAACCAACAGATAAACACAAAAACAAAAGGGGCTGCCCAGCGGCGGCCCCTTTTGCGGTCCCACGGTAAATGTGGGCGAAGTTTGTTCGTATCCGAACCAGCGCGCTTTAGAGAGCCGCCTGAGCCTGCTTCACCAGGCCGGCAAAGGTTTCGGGCTCGCGCACGGCCAGATCGGACAGGATTTTGCGGTCCAGGTCGATGCCGGCCTTCTTGAGCCCGTTGATAAATCGGGAGTACGTCAGCCCGAAGGCGCGCACGCCGGCATTGATGCGTTGAATCCACAAACCGCGGTAATCACGCTTCTTGCGGCGGCGGTCGCGGTAGGCGAACTGCATGCCGTGTTCGAGGTGATGTTTCGCCGTTTTGTAGGTCTTGGAATGGCGGCCACGGTAGCCTTTGGCGGCCTTCAGAACTTTCTTGTGACGGGCGTGCTTGGTGACGCCGCGTTTGACGCGAGCCATGGTGTGTCTCCTCTAAGCTTTAGGGTCTGCCGTAGGGCAGGAAGCGCTTCAGCGCCGGTGTATCGGCTTCGGCCAGCACGAAAGTGCGGCGCGAGGTACGCTTCATCTTTTGAGATTTGCTCCCGAGGTTGTGGCGCTTCTTGGCCACGCCGGCTTTCACCTTGCCGGAACCGGTCAAGCGGAAACGCTTCTTGACCGAGCTCTTGGTCTTCATCTTGGGCATTGTGTGTGTCCTTGAACTTGGATGTTGTTGCACCGTCGGATGGGCTGCCCCGGGAGTGGTCTCCCTGCCGTACCGCCGTCGGGCCAAACAGGGTGCATGCACCCGCCAGCCCTTTCTATCCGGGCTTAACGCCCGGCCTTCCCGGCACGCCGGAAAGGAGGCGGGCTTATAGCGTTAAGGCAGGCCCCGCGCAAGGATGGGCGGGTGGGCAGGGGCCTTGCCCGGCCGCAGAAAAGCAAAACGGCGAAGACTTTAAAAATCTTCGCCGTTTCAATAGCTTAGAAGGCGTTTCCGCCCCGGGTAGACCGGCTTATTTCGGCGCCAGCACCATGATGACCTGGCGGCCTTCCATGCGCGGTTCCTGCTCGACCTTGGCGAACTCGGCATTGTCGGCCTTGATTCGCTCCAAGAGCGCCTGGCCCAGCTCCTGGTGAACCATTTCACGGCCGCGGTACCGCAGCGTGATCTTCACCTTGTCGCCTTCCTCGATGAACCGCTTCAGCGCGCGCATCTTCACGTCGTAGTCGTGGCCGCCGATGGCGGGGCGCACCTTCAGTTCCTTGACCTCGATAACCTTCTGCTTTTTGCGCGCCTCGTTCTCTTTCTTCTGCAGCTCGTACTTGTACTTACCGATGTCGAGAATTTTGCAGACGGGCGGTGTCGCGCCGGGGGAGATTTCCACCAGGTCGTATCCGGCTTCGTCGGCTTTGCGGAGGGCGGTTTCGCGGTCGACGACACCAATGTTTTCGCCGTCGTAGCCGATCAGGCGGACGGTGCGGGCGTCGATTTGATGGTTGACGCGCGGCCCATCGTCTTTGGGCGGCGCAGGTCGGTTTTGGTCGGGGCGAGCTATGTCGCAGTCTCCTGTTGCAGTTTATCCAAAATCAAAGCCGTGCTGTTTCAGCGAAACAAGACGCGCTTCGGATGCGCATCCGTTCCAGCCGAGTGTTCCGAAGGTCCGTAAATCCTGTTGGAATTCCGGGCTTTATGCCGGGGGGGCGCATTCGGCGCGGAGTCTATCGGTGGCTTCGCCCAAGGCAAGGATTTCTTGGTTGTTTCCGCCCAATCGCCGCAGGGCAACCGTGCGTTCCTCGGCCTCTTTTTTGCCCACCACGGCGATGATGGGCACCTTGCCCAGGGAGTGCTCGCGCACCTTGTAGTTGATCTTCTCGTTCCGCAGGTCCGTTTCCACCCGTAAACCGGCCTTTTGCAAGGTCTTGGCCACGTCTGCCGCGTAGTCGTCGGCATCCGAGGTAATGGTGGCCACCACCACCTGCAGGGGGGTGAGCCATAAAGGCAACTTACCGGCATAATTTTCGATCAGGATGCCGATGAAGCGCTCAAAAGAGCCCAGGATGGCCCGGTGCAGCATCACCGGGCGGTGTTTGGCCCCGTCCTCGCCCACGTACTCGGCGTCGAGTCGTTCCGGCAGCACGAAATCGGCCTGCAAGGTGCCGCACTGCCAGTCGCGCCCGATGGCATCGCGCAGCACGAACTCAAGCTTCGGCCCGTAGAACGCGCCTTCGCCGGGGTTCAGGTCCCACTCAAGCCCCGCAGCGGCGGTGGCTTCTTTCAGAGCGGTCTCGGCGCGGTCCCAGGTTTCATCCGAACCGGCGCGCACTGGAGGTCTGTCCGAGAATTTCACCTTCACGTCGGTGAAGCCCAAATCCTTGTAGACCGTGCGCAACAGGTCGATGAACGCCTTGGTTTCGCTTTTCACCTGGTCTTCGGTGCAGAAGATGTGCGCGTCGTCCTGGACAAAGGCGCGCACGCGCATCAGGCCGTGCAAGGCGCCCGAGGGCTCGTTGCGGTGACACGCGCCGAACTCGGCCATGCGCAAGGGCAGGTCGCGGTAGCTCTTGATGCCCTGGTTGTAGATCTGCACGTGGCAGGGGCAGTTCATGGGCTTGATCGCCAGCGCGCGTTCTTCGGACTCGGACGTGAACATGGCGTGGCGGAACTTTTCCCAGTGGCCCGACTTCTGCCACAACACGCTGTCCACCAGCATGGGCGTGTTCACTTCCACGTAGCCCGCGTCGTCCAGGCGGCGGCGGATATAGGCCTGAATGCTGCGGTAGACCGTCCAGCCCTTGGGGTGCCAGAACACGGCCCCCCGCGCTTCTTCCTGCAGGTGGAACAGGTCCATCTCCTGGCCCAAGCGGCGGTGGTCGCGCTTCTCGGCCTCCTCCAGCATGGTCAGGTATTCTTTCAGCTGCTTCTCGTCGGCCCAGGCGGTGCCGTAGATGCGCTGAAGCATTTCGTTCTTGGAATCGCCGCGCCAGTAGGCGCCGGCCAGCTTCATCAGCTTGAAGGCCTTGCCCAGCTTGGCCGTCGAGGGCAGGTGCGGGCCGCGGCACAAATCCAGCCACTTGCCCTGCTTGTAGACGGTGATGGGCTCGGACGCCGGAAGATCGGAAATGATCTCGGCCTTGTAGTCCTCGCCGATGCTCTTGAAGTATTTGATGGCCTCGTCGCGCGGCCACACTTCGCGGATGATTTTCTCGTCGCGGTCGACGATCTCGCGCATCTTGGCCTCGATCTTTTCCAGATCGTCCGGCGTGAAGGGTTCCGAGCGCGCGAAGTCGTAGTAAAACCCGTTCTCGATGGCGGGCCCGATAGTCACTTGCGTTTTCGGGAACAGTTCCTGCACCGCCTCAGCCATCACGTGCGCGGCGTCATGGCGCAAGAGTTCCAACCCGTCGGGGTCTTTCTTGGTGATGATGGCAACGTCGGCGTCTTTTTCGAGCGGACGC
>JAEUKM010000321.1 GCA_016793085.1 Rhodospirillaceae bacterium | reverse complement strand
GGGGGGTCTGGCGTGCCGAATCGGGCGCGTTTGGCGCCCACTCCGGAACCATGCGCCTTACAACCAACAGCCATAAAAGCAGCATCCATGACCACGTACACCGCTCCGCTCCGCGATATGCGCTTCGCCCTGCATGAGGTTTTCGCCGCCGAAAAAACGCTGACCGCGTTGCCGGGCTTCGCGGAGGTAACCGCCGATGTGATGGACGCGGTGCTGGAGGAATGCGCCAAGCTCTGCCAGGACGTGCTGCACCCCTTGAACCAGGTGGGCGACGCCGAGGGCTGCACGTTCAAGGACGGCAACGTCACCACGCCCAAGGGCTACAAGGAAGCCTACAAGCAGTATTCCGAAGGCGGCTGGTGCGGCCTTACGGCCAGCCCGGATTTCGGCGGCCAGGGTTTGCCCGAGGCGCTGGATTATCTGGTGGCCGAAATGGTGGGCTCGGCCAATCTGTCTTTCGGGCTTTATCCGGGACTGACGCAGGGCACCATTCTGGCGCTGTCGGCCCACGGCACGCCCGAGCAGAAGAAAGTGTATCTGCCCAAGCTGGTCAGCGGCGAGTGGCAGGGGGCTATGTGCCTGACCGAATCTCACGCGGGTTCGGATTTGGGCCTGCTGCGCACCAAAGCCGTGCCCAACGCTGACGGCAGCTACAGCATCACCGGCACCAAGATATTCATCTCGGCCGGCGAGCACGACATGACCGACAACATCGTGCACCTGGTGCTGGCGAAACTGCCCGACGCGCCCGAGGGCAGCCGCGGCATTTCCATGTTCCTGGTGCCGAAGTTTATCGCCAACCCGGATGGCAGCTTGGGCAAGCGCAATGCCGTGAGTTGCGGTTCCATCGAGCACAAGATGGGCATGAAGGCCTCTGTGACCTGCGTGATGAACTTCGACGGCGCCACCGGCTGGCTGGTGGGCCAGCCGCACAAGGGCCTGGCCGGTATGTTCACCATGATGAACAAGGAGCGCATGTTCGTCGGCTCACAGGGTATCAGCCAGTCCGAGTTGGCTTATCAGAATGCAGTTGTTTACGCCAAGGATCGCATCCAGGGCCGCGCCGCCGACGGGCCGAAGCGCCCGGACAAGGCCGCCGACCCCATCATTGTGCACCCCGATATCCGCAACCGCCTGCTGTTCGCCCGCGCGGTCGTGGAAGCGCAGCGTGCACTCGCGCTGTATGCCCACATGCAGGTGGATATCTCGCATCACCACGCTGATGCAGGCGTGCGCGAGAAGGCCGATGACATGGCAGCACTCCTGACGCCGATTGTCAAAGCCTCTGGCACCGACATGGGCTCGGAGATCACCAACCTGTGCTTGCAGGTCTACGGCGGCCACGGCTACATCAAGGAATGGGGCCTGGAGCAGATGGTGCGCGATGTGCGCATCACGCAGATTTACGAAGGTACCAACACCATTCAGGCTCTGGACCTCATCGGCCGCAAGCTCGGTATTGCCGGCGGGCGGCTGTTCAAAGGCTTCATCGCCGAAACCGACGCCATGCTGGCGCGTGTGCAGGGCCGCAACGACCTGGCCGAGTTCGTGAACCCCTTCAAGGACGCCCGCCAGAAGCTGATTGCTGCCACGCAATGGATCACCGAACAGTCGGCGGCGGATGCCAACCTGCGCGGGGCCGTGGCCAATGACTACCTGCGCATGTTCGCGTTGACTACGATGGCGTGGATGTGGGTGCTGATGGCCGAGCAGGCCATCGCCAAGAAAGACAGCGGCGATCCGTTCTACGAGGGCAAGCTTTACACGGCGCGGTTCTTCGTCACCAAAGTCCTTCCGCAGATCGCCGCCCACGACAGCCTGATCCGCACCGGCAGCGCCCCGGCCATGGCCGTGCCCGAGAGCTTCTTCTAGACGGCGTTTCAACCGCAGTGATCCCATCGGGCACGATCCGCACGGCGCTGGTCTTCGGGCTGGCGCTGATCGCGCTGATCCTCGGGGCCGCGTTTTTAGCACCGCGCATGATCGACATGCGCAGTGCGGCTCCTGCCATTGCTATGGAAATGAGCCGCGCCCTGGGCCAGCCGGTGCGCGTGCGCGGCGATGCGTTCCTGTCGCTGGTGCCCAGCCCGCGCCTGATCCTGAAAGATGTCGGCACATCGCCAGATGAAAAAGGCCCCCTGACCCTGAACGCCGAGGAGGTGCGCGCCGACCTCGGCTGGTCGGACCTTCTGTTGGGCCGTTACACGATCTCGAGGCTGGCGCTGATCCGCCCCGTCATCGACGCGGAGGTGAACGCCGTGGCGCTGCCGGGGTCTGCGCTGCCCAAGCTGTCGGTGGAGCGCGGGCAACTGATGCTGCGCGGCCTCGCCCAGCCCCTGGAGATCGAAGCCTTCGATGCGGAACTGAGCGTCAGTGCCGGCGGCGTGCTGACGTGGTCGCTGTCGGGGCAGATGGAAGGCTTGGCTGTGGAGGGCGAAGGGCGCGTGGGCACGCCGTCACGAAATGGCGCGCAGAACATCCAGGCCACGCTAAAACTGCCCGAGGCCGATGTGACGCTTGAGGTTTCCGGCGCGCGCAATGGAACCGAGCGCACGTTCGCCGGGCGCATGGCGCTTTCGGCGCTGCATGCGGGCGATGTGCTGGCGCTGTCGCAGGCGCTCGACCTCAGCCCGACGCGCTGGCCCGTCACCCGCGAGCCGCTGAAGGTGTCGGCGGGCTTGAAAGGCACGGCTGCGCGGTTGGAGTTCGAGAACGGCGAGATCGGCGTGGCCGACCAGACCGCGACATTCCTGGGGTTCGTCGACACGGATGCGTCGTCGTTCTCCTTCAGTATCGAGCTGGGCGCGCTCGACGCGGTGCGCTGGCTGCCTACAGGCCCGCCGCAGGAACAGGGCAGTACGCCGCGCGTTCTGGATCGCCTGTTAGCGTCCTCCACGCCCTGGCGCGGCGCGCTGAAACTGAACGGCATTGGGATTCGCATGGGCGAGCAGACCTTGCGCGACCTGATGCTCGATCTGGAACGCGAAGCCGAACACTGGAACTTCAAGACGGCGGCGATCACGCTGCCGGGGCATACACGATTATCTTTCGCGGGGCTGTGGAACGACGAGATCGGCGGTATGGAAGGCAGCATGCGCGCCAGCAGCCAGGATGTGCGCACACTGCTGACTTGGCTGGGCTTCAAAACCGACACCCTGCCTGCCGGGCAATTCAACACCTTCAGCGGCACGGCGACGGTTCAGGCCGGGGCCAAGCTGGTGGCGCTGAATGACTTGTCAGTAAGCCTCGATGCCAGCCAGGCCACGGGCCGCGTTGCTTTCGGGTGGGATGCGGGCACGCCCAGCACCATCAATCTCGACATCGACCGTTTGGCGCTCGATGTCTACGCGCCCTTGCTGGGCGGCGTGGTGATGCTGCCCCGGGCGAACGAAACCGCTGGCCCCGGTTATGGTGTCGCCCCGCTTGCCCCGTGGCTGGGCGCGCTGGCGGCCCAGCGCAGCACCATCCGCATCGGCATCACGCAGGCGACATGGCGCGACCTCTTGACCGGCCGCCTGGGACTTGATCTGGCGCTGGGCGATGACATCGCCGACATCCGCTCGCTGGCTTTCGAGGACGCATCGGGCATTGGGTTGTGGCTGGGCGGCAAGGTGAAGAACCTGAACGCCATTCCCACGGCCGAGGGCGTGCAGTTCGATATCAAGGTCACCGATGCGGCGCGCTTCGCCCGTAGCTTGCAGGCAAATGTGCCTGCTGGCCTGCGCGGCTTAAGCCCCTGGGCTTTCAGCGGCGCCATCAACGGCTCGCTGGTGGAGGCCGCCGTCAGCATCGACGGCAAGCTGGGTCCGCTGGTGGTGAAATCGCGCGGTACGTTCGGCCTGACGGACGGCGCGCCGAAATTCCAGGCCACACTTGAAGCAGCACACCCCAGCGCGCAGGATTTACGCGCGGCGTTGTGGCCCACGGCCAATTTCGCCGGGCGCTTATCTGGTCTGGTGGCGCTGACGGCCAGCCTTAAAGCAACACCCACGCAAACCGAACTGACCGAGGTGGCCTTCGCCTTCGGGCCGCACAAGTTCCTGGCCAAGGCGGTGATCGACGATGCCGCCACTCCGCGCAGCGTGAAGGCGGTTCTCAGCAGCATCGACATGGACTGGACAGCGCTGGCGCCCGGGCCGCTGTTGCCCATGCCGGCCCCCGGCGACTGGGCGGGCGAGGTGACGTTGAGTGGCCCGCGCCTGAAAGCACCGCTGTTCGACGCCCGCGATTTCACCGCGCGCTACGTGGCCGAGAAGAACACCGTGGAACTGGCCGAGTGGCGCGGCGGCGTTTTTGATGGCCGCGCGCAGGTGGCGCTGAAATGGGTCAAGGAACCCGACGCGGCGGACAGTGCGCAGTGGGTGCACAAGCTGCAGGGGCAGGTGGTGCTGAACGACGCCAACACGGCATTGATGATGCCGGGCCTACCTAAGGGCACAGGCGATGTGACGATCAGTTTCCTCGCCAAGGCCGCGACACCGGCAGGCTGGGGCGAGGCTTTAAGCGGATCGGGCACTTTCAACTTGACGCTGCCAGCCAATACCGCGCTGAAGAACACGGGCGCGCTCGCCCCGCTGTCCGCCGTGGTGCGCGCCGAGACACCCGATGGCCGTGCTGCCGCCGCCGTGGAAAGCATGGGCACATTCTCGGTCACCAGAAGCGTCATCGCCTTCAGCGACCTGGATATAAAGTCCAACGCCTATACGGCGGGCTTTACCGGGAAGCTGGACCTGAACCGCGCGGTGTTTGACCTGAAGGGAAGTCTCCGCCTGAAAGACCGGGGCCAGATCGCCGGGCCCTCGGCGCAACTGGTGCTGCCGCCGGTGGTGCCCATGACCATCACCGGGCCGCTGCAGGCGCCCACGATCAAACTGGATATCTCTCAGCGCTGAGCTTGCAGGTGCTTCAGCACGTACAGCCGCGCCGCACTGGAGAGGTTGCCGGGCCGGTCGGCGTCGATGCGGGTCAGCAGGTCGGCGATGGTCAGCTTTTCGGCGGCGGAAATTTTCTTCAGCGCATCCCAGAACTCGTCTTCGATTGAGATGCTGGTGCGGTGGCCCGACAGCTTCACCGAGCGCTTCTTGATGACGCCGCTCATGAGGCCGTGGGCCCGATCATGTCCTCGGGCCGCATCCAGCGGTCGAAGTCCGCTGCCGTCACATGGCCGAGCTTCAGCGCCGCCTGCTTGAGGGTGAGGTTGTCATGGTGCGCCAGCTTGGCGATGGCGGCGGCCTTGTCATACCCAATGTGCGGGGCCAGCGCCGTCACCAGCATCAGCGATTCTTCCAGGTGCCGCTGCACGGTAGCGCGGTTCACCTCCAGGCCCACCACACAATTCTCGGCGAAACTCACGCAGGCATCCGCCAGCAGCCGGATGGAGCGCAACACGTTGGCGATGATGACGGGCTTAAACACGTTCAGTTCCAGGTGGCCGTAGGAACCGGCGATTGTCACGGCGGTATGGTTGCCCATCACCTGCGCGCACACCATCGTCATGGCCTCGGCCTGGGTGGGGTTCACCTTGCCCGGCATGATCGACGAGCCCGGCTCGTTCTCGGGCAGCGCCAGTTCGCCCAGGCCAGCGCGCGGGCCCGAGCCCAAAAGCCGGATGTCGTTGGCGATTTTCATGCAGGATACGGCCAGCGTGTTCAGCACGCCCGAGCATTCCACCAACGAATCGTGTGCAGCCAGGCCCTCGAAGAAGTTCGGCGCGGGCGTGAAGGGCATACTGGTCAACTTGGACAGTTCGGCGCAGAATTTCTCGGCAAAGCCCACCTTCGCGTTCAGGCCCGTACCGACGGCGGTACCGCCTTGGGCCAGGCGCAATAACGCGGGCTTTACCGCTGTGACACGCGCGATGCCAAATTGCAGTTGCGCGGCGTAGCCGGAAAATTCCTGCCCCACGGTCAGTGGTGTCGCATCCTGCAAGTGCGTGCGGCCGATCTTCACAATATCAGCGAACGCTTTGGCTTTTGCGTCCAGTGCGGCGTGCAGTTTGGTCAGCGCCGGCAGCAGGCGGCGCTCCAGCTCCATCACCGCGGCGATGTGCATGGCCGCCGGGAAGCTGTCATTCGATGACTGGCCCTGGTTGACGTGATCGTTGGGGTGCACAGGGCTTTTACCGCCGCGCCCTTTGCCCAGGATTTCGTTGGCGCGCCCCGCGATGACCTCGTTGAGGTTCATGTTGGTCTGCGTGCCCGAGCCGGTCTGCCAGATCACCAGCGGAAATTCGTCGTCCAGCTTGCCGTCGGCCACGTCCTGGGCCGCCGTGGCGATGACATCGGCCAGGTTGCCGGGCAGGGCGCCGAGCGATGCGTTGGCCAGGGCCGCCGCTTTTTTCTGCAGGCCGAAGGCGTGGATCAGCGGCAGCGGCATGCGTTCGCCGCCGATCTTGAAATTGCCCAAGCTGCGTTGCGTTTGCGCGCCCCAATAGTGCGCGTCGGGCACGTCGATCGCGCCCATGCTGTCGGTTTCGGTTCGGGTCTTGCCGGTCATGGGGTCACCTTCACCGCAAAGCTGAAAGGAATGTGCTGATACCGTCAAGAGCGCTATGCAGGTTCTGGTCGTGCGTGCGGCCCGAGGCCTTGCGCGGCTTCAGGTCGTGGTCGCCGTCGGGCAGCCAGTGCATTGTAATGGCGGGCGAGAGGGTCAGCGCCTCCACCGCCGCGCGGTCGCCCAGGGGGTCGCGTTCGCCCTGGCAGATCAGCGTGGGTGTTTTCAGCGTTTCAAGGTGCGCGGTGCGCGGCTTGTCGCGCTTGCCCGCGCCGTAGAACGGATAGCCCAGGCAGATTAGGGCCGCGACCTTGGCGTCATCGGCGATCATGCTGGCTATGCGCCCGCCCATGGATTTGCCGCCGATGACAACCGGGCCTTTGCAGGCCGCAATCGCCGCGCGCCAGGTTTGCAGCAGGATGGGCGTCGGGTTGGGCGGCTTGCGTGCGCCTGATTTGCGCCGTTCGGCCATGTAGGGAAACTCGAACCGGCCAACGCGATAGCCCAGCCCGGCGATGCCTTCTGCGAAGAAGG
Source organism: Rhodospirillaceae bacterium (assembly GCA_016793085.1). Taxonomy (GTDB): domain Bacteria; phylum Pseudomonadota; class Alphaproteobacteria; order Rhodospirillales; family Rhodospirillaceae. The sequence continues at coordinate 1,569 of JAEUKM010000321.1, read as the reverse complement.
TCATGAACGGTGTGTCCATGGGGGCGCCAGCGCCGTGAGCGAGCAGTACCGTGGGCAGCGCATTTTCAGGCCCGGTCCAGAGCATCGCCGGGTTCATGCGGGGCGGGCCATACGAGGTAAACTATTGCGAATAAGCGTGAAATTCATGGCCTTACCCTAGGGCCGGGCCCCTCGATGCGCAATGCGGCCCCGCGTGAATTGTTGTGAAGCCGCGCTAAGCCTTCATCGCCACAAGGTGTCATAGATCAATGCCTTGCGCGGCGTGCAATGCAGCGCCCCGGTTCGCGAATTTGACTCTGCGCGCTGCACGGCTGAAAAGAGCGGCCGCTTTTATGGTGTGAAACTCCCATGGCCGTCGCTGTTCCTATCCGTCATCTGTTGCTGGCCGTGCTGGTCGTGGCCGTGTGGGGCAGCAATTTCGTCGTCATCAAGGCCGGGCTTGATCATCTGCCGCCGCTGCTGTTCGCAGCACTGCGCTTTACGTTTGCCTTCCTGCCGGCCGTGCTCTTCATTGCGCGGCCCAACGTCGGATGGCGCAATCTGGCGTTTTACGGCCTGTTCATCGGCGTCGGCCAGTTCGGCTTGTTGTATCTGGCCATCAACGGACATATCTCGCCGGGCCTGGCCTCGCTTGTCGCGCAAACCAATGCGTTCTTCACGATTGCCCTGGCGATGATTTTAAGCGGCGAGCGCGTGCGGGCCGTGCAGGTGTTTGCGCTTCTGCTGGCCATCGCTGGCATCGGCGTCATCATGTCGAACACCGATGGCGATACGACCCCGCTGGGCCTGGGCCTTGTGCTGCTGGCGGCTTTGTCGTGGGCGTGCGGCAACATCGCCTCGAAGAACGCCGGACAGATCAACATGGTGGCCTATGTGGCCTGGTCGAGCATCTTCGCCGTGCCGCCGCTGCTGGCGCTGTCGTTCATCTTCGAGAGCGGCCAGCTTGAGGCCGTGCGTACGATGACGCTGCCCGTGTGGGGCGCGGTGCTGTACCAATCCTGGGGCAATAGCCTGTTCGGCTTCGCCGTGTGGGGCTGGCTGATGGTGCGCTATCCCACAGCGTCCATCGCACCCTTATCTCTGCTGGTGCCGGTGTTCGGTATGGGGGCCTCGGCGCTCTTCCTGGGCGAGCCTCTGCCGGCCTGGAAGCTGACCGCCGCTGCCCTGGTGATGGGCGGCTTGGCCCTCAACGTGTTCTGGCCGTACCTGACGCGCGCCTTTGCCTTACCCGGCAGCAAGTAACCGCTCGCCTGTCTGCATTATCGATTGCGCGAACGGGGCGTTGCCGGTTAGCGCATGTATGGCGGCGTAAGTGTCCTGCGCGGACGACAACTCCCGCCGTTTTGCGAACAGCGCTTTGAACGGGCCTGCGCGCTGCAACTCGAAATAGGCCAGCATCAGTTCCAGGTACTCGCGGCCCAGTACGATCTGCGGGCTGAAGCGCGCGGCCAGCGCTGTTATTTCATCGTCGGGCGTATGCCGCCAGAAGGTGAACAGGCCGTGAAACCCGAAAGTGGATGTATTGGGTGTCACGCGCTCGTAGGCAAAGCTATCGGCGACGGCATCAGA
>JAEUKM010000293.1 GCA_016793085.1 Rhodospirillaceae bacterium | reverse complement strand
GGTTCCAGGCCGCCTATGCGGTGGGTTACCTCACCTTCGGGGCGATCATCGACAAAATCGGGGCTCGTATAGGTTTTGGCGCGGCTGTCATCATCTGGACCATCGCCCACATGGCGCATGCGGCCTGCTCGACCGTCATGCACTTTATGATCGCGCGGTTTGCCTTAGGGATCGGCGAGTCCGGCAACTTCCCGGCAGGCTTAAAAAGCATCGCCGAGTGGTTCCCGAAACGCGAACGCGCCTTCGCCACTGGCATTTTCAACGCCGGCACCAATGTCGGCGCGGTGGTAACCCCGCTGATCGTGCCGTTCCTGACAATTGCTTACGGTTGGCAATCGGCCTTCATCGTCACGGGGCTGCTCAGCGTGGTGTGGCTGGTCGTGTGGTTCTGGTTCTACCGCAAGCCCAGCGAGGATCCGCATTTGTCGGAGGCTGAGCGCGCACACATCCTCAGTGATCCGCCGGATACTGAAAGCGCCGTGAAAATGCCGTGGAAGCGCCTGTTGGGGTACAAGGAAACCTGGGCTTACGCGGCGGGCAAGTTCCTGATTGATCCGATTTGGTGGATGTTCCTGTTCTGGCTGCCCGACTTCCTGGCCAAACGTTACGGCATGGACCTGAAAACATTCGGGCCGCCGCTGGTAGCAATCTACCTGATCTCCGATGTGGGTAGTATCGTTGGCGGCTGGGCGTCGTCCAAGTTCATGGCGCGCGGCTATTCCCTGAACGCGGCGCGCAAGATCACCATGCTGATCTGCGGCATCCTGGTGCTGCCGGTGATGTTCGCGCAATTCGCTGACAATGTGTGGCTGGCGGTGGCAATCATCGGGCTCGCGACGGCTGCGCACCAGGGCTTCTCGGCCAACTTGTACACGCTTCCCTCCGATGTGTTTCCGCGCGCGGCGGTGGCCTCGGTGGTGGGCATCGGCGGCACCGTGGGCGCCATCGGCGGCATGCTGATGGCCAAGTACGTGGGCTGGGTGCTCGATATCATCGGCAACTACACGCCGATTTTCGTGGTGGCCGGAACCGTCTATCTTCTGGCCCTCTTGGTCGTTCATCTGCTGGTGCCGCGCTACGAGCCGGTTAAGATCGACAGCTAGACGAACTTTGGTGTGAACCCCTTGCTGTAAAGACTGGGCCTATGGCTGGCTTGCCGCCCGAACTGCTGCAGGACCGTATTGTCGCAGTCTTGCGTGCGCCGTCGCTGACCAACGCCGATGGGATCATCGGCGGGCTGGCGGCAGCGGGCATCCGCACGGTCGAGCTGACCTACACGATCGGCGATGTGCTGCAGCACATCGAGCGCGCGGCGAAGCTGCCGGGCGTGATTATCGGCGCAGGGACTGTCCTCAGCGAACAGCAGGCCACCGATGCCATCAACGCCGGGGCGAAGTTCCTGGTCACACCGGCCGTGCGCCCGGCGGTCGCTGTGGCCGCAGCCAAGCACGGCATTCCGGTATTGATGGGGGCCTGGACGCCCACCGAGGTAGCGGCCGCCCTGGACTGCGCACCCGCCGCCGTGAAGCTGTTCCCGGGCGAGATGGGCGGGCCGGGACATCTGATGTCCCTGCGCGGACCATTCTCGAAAGCCACGTTCATCCCCAGCGGCGGCGTCTCGGCCACCAACGCCAAAGACTGGCTGGCCGCAGGCGCCGTGGCCCTGTCGGCGGGCGGCAGCCTCGCCCCGGCCGACGCCCTGGTGAGCGGCAATGCCGAGGTCATCATCCGGGCAGCCCAGACCTTCGTGCAGGCGGTAAAAGCCGTTTAATCCCGCGACAGCGGGTCCGATTCCCCATTTTCGGCCCTTGGGCAATTTCCTCCCATCCCGAGCCTCTTCGGGAGAAGGATTTCCTTTGGTTTAAGTGGACGCGGAATCCAGGGGGAACTTTTTCCCCCTCTCGAAAGCCTAAGCGTATGAGGAGGCCCATTACATACCTTATAAATAGAGGACCCTGCGGCCATGGCCGCGCACGCCGCATTTTCCGCAGCTACAGCCGAGTCTGGTCCCGCCAGCCAAACTGAGCGTTGGCCGGTGCGGATCGTGGGCGCTGGCGCCGGCGATGCGGGCGACCTGACCTTGCGGGCGCTGGCGGCCATCCAAGAGGCCGATGTCGTTTTTTATGACGACCTCGTCGATGCCTCGATCCTCGATCTCATCCCCAAAACGGCACGCCAGGTTTTCGTCGGCAAGCGCGCCGGCAAACCCTCCACCGATCAGCAGGACATTCACGCCCTGGTGACAGACGCTGCCGCTCAAGGGCTGCGCGTCGTGCGCCTGAAGGGCGGCGATCCGTTCCTGTTCGGGCGCGGCAGCGAGGAAGCCGAGGCTTTCGCTGCACACGGCTTTGCAAGCGAAGTTGTGCCGGGCCTGTCGGCGGCTTTCGTCTGCGCCGCTGCCGTGGGCATTCCCTTGACCGACCGCCGCCATGCCGCGCAGGTCACGTTTATCACCGCCACGCGCGCCGATGGCAGTTTGAACGCGCTCACCGGTCTGGCGGGCGCCGGGCGCACTCTCGTTATCTACATGGGCGCGCGGCTGACGCAGCGCATCGCCGCGGCCCTGCTGGACAGCGGCGTTACACCCGATTTGCCCGTCGCGATCATCGAGCATGGCGGCCGTGCGGCCCAGCGCGTCCGTCAGGCCACCGTCGGCGCCTTGGCGGGTGCGGCGGCCGTGCTGCGCGCCGATGGCCCGGCGCTGCTGATCATCGGCGACGTCGTGCGGGCGCGCGTCGCCACCGCCCGCAAGCCTTTTGCCCTTACTGGATTAGAGCTAAGCCATGTCTAAAGAGTTTGCGAAAATCATTACCGCCAACCGTTTGCAGGACGGCGCGGTCGTGTTCCTGACGTCTGAGGGCGCGTGGGCGGAAAGCACGCAAGCTGCCGCCGTGGCGCGGACACCCGACGATGAAACGCGGCTTCTTACGCTTGCCGCGGCCAGCGTGAAAGCCTGCCGTGTTGTTGACCCCAACGCCATTGACGTTTCGGCTTTGAACACCCGCGAACCGGCGCGCTTACGCGAACGCATCCGCCAGGTCGGCCCCACGGTGCGCCCGGACCTGGCCCGCGCCATTTAGTCGCCAAACAAAAACAAGAGCGAAGCGATGTACCAATACGATGCATACGATCAGGCCATGGTGGACACCCGCGTGGCCGAATTCCGCGATCAGGTTGCGCGCAGGCTTTCCGGCGCCCTGTCGGAAGAACACTTCCGGCCTTTGCGCCTGTTGAACGGGTTATACCTGCAATTGCACGCCTACATGCTGCGCGTGGCGATTCCCTACGGCACGCTGACCTCCCGGCAGATGCGCACGTTGGCCGACATCGCCGAAAAGTACGACCGCGGTTACGGCCATTTCACCACCCGCCAGAACATCCAATACAACTGGATCAAGCTGGAACAGGCCCCGGACATCCTAGCGGACCTGGCGGCCGTGCAGATGCACGCCATCCAGACCAGCGGCAACGTCATCCGCAACGTCACCGCCGATCATTTTGCCGGCGTGGCGAAGGATGAAGTGGAAGACCCGCGCATCGCGGCCGAGATCATCCGGCAGTGGTCCACCTTCCACCCCGAATTCTCGTTCCTGCCGCGCAAGTTCAAGATCGCCGTGACGGCGGACACCAAAGACCGCGCGGCGGTGAAATTCCACGATATCGGCATCGCCATCGTGAAAGATGCCAAGGGCGCACCGGCCTATGACGTCTATGTCGGCGGCGGCATGGGGCGCACGCCGTTCGTGGCCCCGCTGATCAAATCCAAGCTGCCCAAGACCGAGTTGCTGTCGTACCTGGATGCGACTTTACGCGTCTATAATCGTTACGGACGCCGCGACAACATCTACAAGGCGCGCATCAAAATTCTGGTGGATGCCCTGGGGCCGGAGGAATTTGCCCGCCAGGTCGAGGATGAGTGGCAACTCACGCGCCAGGAACACATCAACCTGCCGCCGGAAGAAGAGGCACGTATTCGCGCGTTCTTTGCACCCCCCGCCTACACCACCGAGGCGGCCGACCTTGCGGCGAACATGCCCGGCACCAATGACCCGGCCTTCCGGGCGTGGCTGTCGACCAACACCCATGCGCACAAGGCCGCCGGTTATTCCATCGTCACCATTTCCTTGAAGCCTATCGGCGGCATTCCGGGCGATGCCTCCACGGCCGAGATGAACCGCGTAGCCGACTTGGCCGACACCTACAGCCTGGGCGAAATCCGCGTCACGCACGAGCAAAACCTGATTCTGCCCCACGTGCGCCGCTCGCAACTGCACGCGCTTTGGACCGAGCTGAAAACCGCCGGGCTGGCGGTGGCCAACGCGGGTCTTGTCACCGACATTATCGCTTGCCCGGGCCTGGACTACTGCGCACTGGCCAACGCCCGCTCGATCCCCATTGCCCAGCGTATTTCCGAGCGTTTCGCCGACCTCGACCGTCAACACAGCGTCGGCGAGCTGAAGATCAAGATTTCCGGCTGCATCAACGCCTGCGGGCACCACCACGCCGGGCACATCGGCATCCTGGGCGTCGACCGCAAGGGCGAGGAATTTTATCAAATCCTTCTCGGCGGCTCGGGGGCCGAGGACGCCAGCATCGGCACGATCCTGGGCCCCGGCTTCTCGGCCGACGGCGTGGTCGATGCCGTGGAAACCATCGTCAACACCTACGTCGACCTGCGCCAGCCGGGCGAGCCTTTCCTGGCCGCCGTGCGCCGCGTTGGCAATGGTCCTTTCAAGGAGCGCCTCTATGCCCGTGTTTGATGCCTCAGGCCTTGTCGACGACCACTGGATTGTGCTCGGCGATGCCGATCCGCTGCCCGCGGGCGCACCCGTTCTGCTGACTTGGGAGCGCATTGCCCGCGACGGCGAAGCCGCGTTCGCGGGCCGCGATCCGCGCGGTGTCGCCATTTCATCGGATTTCGATGTGGCGAAACTGCTGCCCTTGTTGCCGCGTATCGGGTTGGTCGTGGTGAAGCCCGCCAACTTCAAGGACGGCCGCGTGTTCTCGGTGGGGCGGCTCTTGCGTCAGCGTTACGGCTTTAACGGCGACTTGCGCATTCAGGGTGAATTTATTCCGGACCAGGTGCCGTTCCTGGTGCGCTGCGGTTACTCGTCGTTCGAAGCCGCGCCCGGGTTCGACCTTGACGCCGCCTTGCGCCTCTTGAAGGTGTTTGCGTTCAACTATCAGACCGGGCTTGCTGATAAAAATATCTTTGCCCTGCGGCATAACCAGCCTGCGGCGGGGCGTGCGTAATGGCGACGGGCCTGGAGCAACTGGCAGCAGCCCTGAACACACGCCACGCGGGCGCTCAAGCTGAGAGCGTGCTGGCCAATGCGATTCAGTGTGATTTTGCCGGGCAGATTGCCCTGATGTCATCCTTCGGCGCGGAATCGGCAGTGTTGCTGCACATGGTGGCGGCGATTGATAAAGCCACGCCCATCATTTTTCTCGACACCGGCAAGCTGTTCGGCGAAACGCGCCGCTACCGCGACCAGTTGGTCGCGCTTTTGGGCCTGACGGGGGCGCGCACCATCACGCCCGATGCACAGGAACTCGCCGCCGCCGATCCCAGCGGCGTGCTGTGGTCCAAGAGCACAGATGCCTGCTGCGATGTGCGCAAAGTCAAACCGCTGGACCGGGCGCTGCTGCCCTTTAAGGCGTGGATCACGGGCCGCAAAGCCTACCAGGGTGGAGAACGCGCTGCACTGCCGCTGTTCGAGGCCGATGAGCGCCGCATTAAACTTAATCCGCTATCCGGCTGGTCGCGCGCGCAGCTGGGCGCTTATTTCGAGCGCCACAACTTGCCCCGCCACCCGCTGGAGGCCGACGGCTACCTTTCCATCGGCTGCCTGCCCTGCACCTCGCGCGTGGAAGCGGGCGAGGACGCCCGCGCCGGGCGCTGGCGCGGCAACGCCAAGACCGAGTGCGGCATTCACCTGGCCCGCCGGAGCGCCTCATGACCGTTGCGGGTTTCAAACTTCCGGCCGAGGTCAACCAGTCCTCCGTCGCGCGCGCGGGCAAGGCATTTGGGTACGACTCGCATTTTGACGGCGCGCTTGAGGGCCTGAAGGCCTCGGGTGCCTACCGGCATTTCGCCAAGCTGAGCCGTGTGGCCGGCGAATGGCCGCGCGTGATGCTGCACGACGCGGCGCGGCCCCGCCTCGTCACGTCCTGGTGCTCCAACGATTACTTGGGCATGGGCCGTCATGAGGTGGTGATGAACGCCATGGCCGTGGCGGCCACGGCCCAGGCGACAGGCGCGGGCGGCACGCGCAATATCGCCGGTACGCATTTGGTGCATACTGACCTGGAAGCCGCGCTGGCCCGCTTGCACGGCAAGGACGCAGCCCTGCTGTTCACCTCGGGTTACCTCGCCAACCTGGGCGCTCTTGCCACGCTGGCCGCGAAAATCCCCAACTGCGTGGTGTTCTCGGATGCGAAAAACCACGCCTCGATGATTGCCGGCATCCGCGCCGCGCGCGTGGAAAAGCACGTGTTCCGCCACAACAACACCGCACACCTGGAAGAGCTTTTGAAGCAGCATCCGGTGTCGCGGCCCAAAATCATCGCGTTTGAGTCCGTCTATTCCATGGACGGCACCATCGGCGATTTGAAAAATATTGCGAAGCTCGCCAAGCGCTACGGCGCGCTGACGTACCTGGACGAAGTGCATGCCGTGGGGCTGTACGGCCCGAACGGCGGCGGCATTGCCGATGAAAAAGGCCTGGCTGCCGAGATCGACATCATCCAGGGCACACTGGCCAAGGCCTTCGGCGTCGTCGGCGGCTACGTGGCCGCGTCCCGTCAGGCTATCGATTTCCTGCGCAGCTTCTCAGGCGAGTTCATCTTCACCACGTCGCTGCCGCCGCCCGTGGTGGCCGCGGCCCTGGCTTCGGTAACTCATGTGCGCGAGAACGCCAACCTGCGCACACGGCTGCACGCCCGCGTGGCGCATGTAAGGTCGGCGCTCAAGGCTGCCGGCCTGCCGGTGATGGAGAACCCCAGTCATATCGTGCCCGTCCTGGTGGGCAACGCCGCGCGCGTGAAGGCCATCTCGCAGCGTCTGCTGGAGGCGCACGACATCTATGTGCAGCCCATCAACGCGCCGACCGTTTCGGTGGGCACCGAACGCCTGCGCATCACGCCGGGGCCGTTCCACACCGACGCTATGGCCGAGCATCTGGTTGCTGCCGTGCGCGACGCCTTTGATCATGTGAAAGCCTGAAAATGACACACACCTTGAAGCTCGGAACGCGTGGCAGCCCCCTGGCGTTGGTTCAGACCAATCTGGTCAAAACAGCTCTAACTACGGCCCTGCCCGAACTGGGCGGCCGGATCGAGGTTGTCACCTTCGACACAAAAGGCGATGCGTTGCGCGATGCGTCGATTGACGACATCGGCGGGCGCGGCGTGTTCACCGACGAACTGGACGAAGCGGTGCTGAACGGCACTGTGGATGCCGCGGTGCATTCGGTCAAAGACCTGCCCATGGCTTTGCGCAAGGGCACGCTGTTCGCTAGCATGCTGGAGCGCGAGGACCCGCGCGAGGCGTTTGTGTCGCCCGTTCACGCCAGCCTAGCCGAGGTTCCGGCGGGTGGCCTGTTTGGCTCGGCCTCCATCCGCCGCGCGGCGCTGTTGAAAGCCCTGCGCCCGGATGCGCGGTTCGCGCTGTTGCGCGGGAACGTGGGCGAGCGCGTGGCGGCGTTGCCCACGCTGAACCTCGACGGCACCATTCTGGCGGTGGCGGGCTTAAAGCGCCTGGGCCTCACCCGCCATATCCGCGAAATCCTCGAGCCCGATACCCTCATGCCCGATCCGGGCCAAGGGGTCATCGGCATTATCGCGCGCCACAATGACTTAGCCACGCGCCGCATTTTCGCGCGCATCGACCATTTGCCCACCACACAGGCGGTCATTGCGGAGCGTGCGCTCTTGGCGGGCACCGCCGCCCATGCCGTGTGCGGGGCGCTCGCCACCATCACCGATGGCCTGCTGACGCTGCGCGCGGTCGCCGCCGACGAGACCGGCGTGATCCGGGCGCGGGACGAGATCTCCGGCCCGCCCACCGAGGCCGCCATGCTGGGTGCGCGTCTGGCACAGAGCATCGTGCACAAGATTTTGCGGGAGCGCGTGGCATGATCATCAACACCCGGCCCGCGCGGTATCAGGACGCGTT
>JAEUKM010000283.1 GCA_016793085.1 Rhodospirillaceae bacterium | reverse complement strand
AAAACAATGCCGTACCTCTCTTCCACCGGGTACGCGTCGATGCGCGTGCGCGCGGGGATTTTGCCCTCCTTGCCGATGGAGGGGATTTTCACGCACTCGCCGCCGCCGTTGAAACGCCAGCCGTGGTAGGGGCACTCCACCGTGTCGCCCTTCACCTTGCCGCCGGCCAGATTGCCGCCGCGGTGGGTGCAGACGTTCGACAGGCAGTGCGCCTCGCCCTTGCTGTCGCGGAACACAACCAGTTTTTGGCCCAGCACCGTCACTTTCATGGGTTTATCGGCGGCAAGGTCCTGGCTGCGGGCCAGCGGGTACCAGAAATTGATGAACATGGGAGGGCTGCTCCTTAACGGGATCACAAAGCGTATCCGCATGAAAACCGGCTGCGGATGAGTTAATTCAATTGCATTAAAACCGAATTTAATCTACATGAATTAAATGATTCAGATCGCTGCTTTCCCCTCCGATTCCGGCTTTGGCCGATCCGCGGACACGCGCGAGCGCCTCATTCTGGCGGCCGAACGGCTGTTCGCCGAGAAGGGCGTGGATGCCGTGTCGCTGCGCCAGGTCAACGCCGCCGCCGGGCAGAAGAACGCCTCCGCCGCGCATTATCATTTCGGCTCCAAGGAAGAACTGATCGAGGCCATCTACGAATTCCGCATGGCCCGCGTGAACGCCCGCCGCCTGGACATGCTGGCCGCCCTCGATGCCCGCAAAGCGTCCGCATCCTTGCGCAACCTGGTGGAGGCCGTGGTACTGCCGATGGTGGAGGAGATCGAGGCGGGCAAGGGCGGCAAGCACTACATCAGGTTCATCGCCCAGGTGCGCGGCCACCCGGCGCACGACATCGGCCGCATCTCGCGCTCGAAGCATGCCTCGGCCATGCAGGCCTTCAACGACCGCGCCCTGGCGCTGCTGCCGCATGTTCCGCCCCATGTGTTCGCGGTGCGCTTCGGCCTGATGATCGTGCAGGTGGTGGACGCCTTGGCCGACCGGCATCGTTTGCTCGTTTCGCCGGTGTCGCGCGAGACGATCCCCATGCCGCTGTTTGTCAGTATTCTGGTGGACGGTACGGTCGCGGCCCTGTCGGCCCCCGTATCGGCGCAGACCACCAGCGAATTGAAAGCGCATCAGCGCAAGCAGGCGTAAGTTGAGCTATTTCCGTTCCGTCAGGCGCACGGAGGCATCGATCAGCTTGCCGTTGCGCAATACCTGCACGTTTGCATCCGTGTCGATGCGCGCAGCGTTGAGCTGGCGGTGCAGATGGTCGATGCCCGTGATCTCCAGATCATCCAGCGTCAGCAAAAGATCACCCGATTGCAGCCCGGCCGTATCGGCGGGGCTGCCGGGCCCCACGCCCATAACGCGCGCAGCCGTGGGCGCGGTGCGGTGAAGGGCGCGCACGATGCGGGTGGGGATTTGCACGGTTTGCGCCGAGACGCCTAAGTAGCTGCGCCGCACCTGGCCATGGCGCAGGATTTCCATGGCCACGAACTGCGCCGTATTGGCGGCGATGGCGAAGCACAGGCCTTGCGCGCCCATGATGGTGGCCGTGTTGACGCCGATGACGTGCCCTGCGGAATCCACTAGCGGCCCGCCCGAGTTGCCGGGGTTGAGTGCGGCGTCGGTCTGCAACACGTCGTCGACCGAGCGGCCCGATTGGGTGCGCAACGTCCGCCCTAAAGCGCTGATGACGCCTGCGGTCACGGTGCATTCGAAGCCCAAGGGATTGCCGACGGCGATGGCGAGCTGGCCCACCTTCAATGCACTTGAGTCAGCCAGGGCCAGCGGCTTGAAACCGGTGCCGTGCACCTGGATCAGCGCGATATCGGTGTCGGGGTCGTCGCCCACCAGATAGGCGGGGTATTCACTGCCGTCGGGAAACGTGGCGCGGATTTCTTTGGCCCGCTCTTCTTTCGGTCCGCCGGCCACGTGGCTGTTGGTGATCATGTAGCCGTCGGGCGTGAACAGAAAGCCCGAACCCGAGCCTGAGCCCGCATTCGGGCCGCTGTTCTGGGTTTTGCCCTTGCCGGTCACGCGTAAGTGCGCCACCGCCGGGGACACGGTATCCACGGCGCGCGTCACAGCTTTGCTGTAAGCGTCCAAAAGCTCTGAGTCGGGCAAGGTGTCGAGCGGCATGCGGCTCATGTAGGATGGCGGTTCGGGCTCCGCCAGGGGCGCTGCCAGCACGGGGTTCCGATCAGTGAAAAGCTGAGTTAGTCTAAGCCCATGCTCGACATCGCCCTGACCGCGTTCACCACCTTTTTCGTCATCATCGACCCGGTCGGCGTGGTGCCGCTGTTCATGGCGCTGACCACGGGCATGGACCCGGCCCAGCGGCGGCGCGTGGCGGTGAAGTCGGTGCTGATCGCGACTGCCATTCTTCTGGTGTTCACCGTGCTGGGCCAGCCGATCCTGAAATATCTCGGCATCAGTTTGCCCGCGTTCCGCATCGCCGGGGGCCTCTTGCTGTTGCTGCTGGCCATCGAGATGGTGGTGGTGAAAAGCTCGGGGCTTCGCTCCACGACGCCCAGCGAAGAGGAAGAAGCCACCCATCGTCCGGATGTGACGGTGTTTCCGCTGGCCATTCCGCTCATCGCCGGGCCGGGGGCGATTGCTTCAGTAATTCTGCTGCAAAGTCAGCACACCGGGCATTTGATCGAACAGGCGCTGATCGGCGGCGTGATGATCGGCGTCTTGGCCATGGTGTTGTTGGGCTTTCTGGCCAGCGAGCGGATCATGAAAATCCTGGGGCTCACGGGCATCAACGTCATCACCCGCGTCTTCGGCATCATTCTGTGCGCGCTGGCCGTCAGCAACATCGTCGAGGGCTTACGCCAGAGCTTCCCCGTGCTGGGCGGGGCCTGATGGGCGGTTTTGTGGGGGGGCGCGATAAGGGCCCCCGGCCATCAACCAGCGGGCAAAAAGGCTCTACCCAGGCAAGAAAACGTTTGCAACCGCCCACCACCTGACGGCGGTTTCCTGCTGTTTTATACGAAAGAACAGGTGGTCTGACGCCAATTCGATTCGACAGTTGTGCCCCGGCCTGCAATAAAACCGTCCACAAGGTATTTTGGTATAACAATGTCTCTTTGGTCGGAAACGCGCGGTTATCCGCAGCGGACATTCTTTGTCTGCCTCATTGCCTACGGCTTCAGCCAGTTGGACCTCGCGTTGTTCGCCTACGCGGTGCCGTCCATGCGCGCCGACTTGGGATTGTCGCTGCAGGACATGGGCCTGATCGTCGGGCTGTCGTTTGCCGTGGGCGGCGTGCTCCAGGTGTGGCTGGGCCACATGACCGACCGCCTCGGCCGCAAGAAGATGATGCAGATTTCGCTGGCAGGCGCGTCGCTGTTTGTCGCGGCACATTCCCTGGCCACGAACATGTTCATGCTGATCGCCTTGCGCGCGGGCGCCATCTTCACCGGCGGCGGGTTGTATCCGGCCACGGGCGCCATCGTTACCGAAGTCGCGCCGGCGCGCTATCGCGGCATCATGGCGGGGCTTTTGCAGACCGCGTACCCCATGGGCTGGTTCATCGCGGCCATGTTCGCGGCCCCGTTTCTCACGGTCTTTGGCTGGCGCGCGCTGTTTTTGGTGGCCCTGCTGTCGCTGCCCTATGTGCTGGTCATTCGGGCATTGTTGAAAGAGTCGAACCGCTTCGACACGGTTAAAGCTGCGACCGAAACCCGCAGCTTCGGTGAATCGCTGAAACTGCTGCTGACGCCGGAGATGCGCCGTCGCACGATTACGCTGTTCATCGCGCAGTTCCTGTTCGTCATGGCCTACGGCGGGTCGTCGATTTTCTTCCCCACCTATTTCGTCGAGGACCGCGGGCTTCAGGTGGGCTCGTCAGCCATTCTTGTCGGCATCGGCAACGGTGTCGGCGTCTTGGGCTACATCCTTGCCGCCTACGTGGGCGAATTTGTCCTGACACGGCGCACGACAGTGGTGATCTGGACCATGCTGGGGGCAGCGAGTTTTCTGTTCCTGGTGTGGGGCACCAAAACCTATACCGGCACCATCGCCGCTTTCGCGGTGATGAGCATCTTCTTTTACGGTGCTGCGGCCGTGAAGTTCGCCTACGTGGCGGAAATCTTCCCCACGCACTTACGGGCCACGGGTTTGGCCGTGTGCACCTCGCTGGCCGTGAACATCGGCACGGCCATCAGCCCGCTCTTGATTTCAGCGGCGGTGGAAAAGATCGGCTGGGACATGGCGTATACGCTTGTCGCGGGCGTGCCGTTGATCTGCGCCGGGCTGTTCTATCTGCTGCTGAAACCCATTCCCTCAGGGTTGGACGTGGATGCCGTGCAGAAGCTGCTGGCAGAAAAATGATTCAAAAAAGAAAAGTAAAGGTCATGGAGTAAGCGATGAAAGGTTGGTTGGTTAAAGAGTTCGGCGGCGTCGACAAGATGAACTGGACCGAACTGCTGGATCTGGACCCGGGCCCGGGCCAGGTGTCGATCATCGTGAAAGCCTCGGGCATCAACTTCGCCGAGACGCGCATGCGCGCCGGCACGTATTCGGGCATCACGCTGCCGCAGGTGCTGGGCATCGAGTGCGGCGGCATCATCGAGAAAGTCGGCCCCGGCGTGACCGAGTTCAAGCCGGGCGACCGGGTTATGGCGCGCTCGCGCGGCACGCACGCCGAAAAGGTGGTCGCCGATGTCCGCAAGACCATGCATCTGCCCGACAACCTCTCCTTCGAGCAGGGGGCGGCCATTCCCGCCGGCTGGCATACGGCCTGGCATGCGCTGGTGACCATGGCCAACGCCCAACCGGGCAAGAACGTGCTGATCGAGGCGGTCGCCTCCTCGGTGGGCTCGGCGGCCCTGCAGATCGCCAAGCATCGCGGTTGCTGGGTCGGCGGCACCGCCAGCCAGGACGACAAGCTGAAGAAAGCCAAGGAATGGGGGGCGGACGGGGTCTACAACTATAAGACCGAGGACCTGGTGAAGCGCGTGAAGGAAGACACCAAGGGCCATGGCATCGACATCACCTGCGCCACCATCGGCTCGGAGACCTTCGGGCGTGTGCTCGACGTCATGGCTAACGGCGGGCGCGTGATGATGTACGGCTCGACCGGCGGGCGCGTGAACACTTTCGATCTCGGTATCGGCGAACGGAACCTGGAGCTGCTCTCCATGAGCATCGATACAAGCCCCAGGTACTACCCCGAAACGGTGAAAACCTTCAACGAGCAGGCGATCCCGCTGTTCGCCGCCGGCGTGTTCAAGCCTATCATCGACACCGTGCTGCCCATGCGCGAGCTGGCCAAGGCGCACAAAATGGTGGATGACCGCAACCACTTCGGTAAGGTGATCATGGTCAACGGCTGACGATCCTAACCCGGCGGGGAAGACTGTGACGGCACTGGCGGATTTTTTCCTGGCGAAGGCCTCGGGCCGCAACGTTCTTCTCTGCTTGGCGCTGATCGTTCTCTCGGTTTTGATCTTCAACCTGGTCCTGACGCCGATTTACCAGTCGGTATCGGCGGGCTTCGTGCCCTTCGATCTGCAGTTCCCGCTGTCGCAGGAAATGATCGTCATTCAGCTCGGCGCCATGACGCCCGCAACGCCGCGCGCATACCTGAACTTTGCCGTGCTCGATTTCGCCTTCCCGCTGTTCGGGGCGGCATTCTTTATCCTGCTGTGGGCCTGGCTGGTGAACAAAAGTACTTCGGGCGCCTTGCGGGGCGTATACCGGCGCGGCTGGTGGATCTGGGCGCTCTTCCCGGCCGTGTGCGATCTGGCCGAGAATGTGGCGTTTCTGTCGATCCTGTTCTCGCACCCCATCATCCTGCCGGACACCCTCGAGTTCGCCATCGACGTTCACCGCGGCAAGATGGTGTTCATGGCCATAGCCCAGGCCATAACCGTCGCCGTCGTGCTGGCCGCGGGTATCGCGTATCTGCGCCGCCCGCGCGCATAAGCGCGTTAAGGAACATCGGCGTACTTCACCAGCTTATTCAGTTCGTCGCTTTCGTTCCCCCACAGGTGCTCGCCCTTGGCGTTGACATAGCGGCCCAGGAACCAGAATTCGCCCGGTTTGATGACGATGGCGTCATCGGCGTACATGGTTTCGCCGGTGCCGTCGTTAGTGCGGCTGCACTTCATTTTGGGGATCGGCCCGCTGATGGCTGTGGCGTTGTCGTTCAGGATCACCAGGAAGTCGCACTCCGGGGCCCAGGTCACTTGGTCCGGCGTCAGGGTATTGAATTTTTGAGGGTTCAGGTGGGCGTTGTGCCACGCTTTTTGGTCCTTGAAGGCCAGTTCGCGGTAACGCACGACGCCTGCGGCAATGTCGGGCAAAATCTGCACCAGGCCCGAACGCCAGATCATCTCGGGGTCGG
>JAEUKM010000245.1 GCA_016793085.1 Rhodospirillaceae bacterium | reverse complement strand
TGACCCGCACCTACAACATCATCACGGCCACGGGCGGGGTCACCGGCCAGTTCGCGACGGTCGACATCAACCTGAATTACCTGACGCCGACGCTGGCTTATGCGGCCAACGACGTGACCATGACGTTGGCCCGGCGCACGCAGGACATTCAGCGCGAAATCGTCAGCGAAACCTCGGACCAGCAGACCAGTGTGGCGGCCCGTAAAACGGCTCAGACCATCGATGCCCGCATCGACGATGCGGTGACGGCCTCGCTGATCAATCTGGATGCCGTCACCACCCCCAGCGGCAACGGCGGCGAGCGCAACAACCAGGGCGGCCAGGCCAATGCGGGCGGCGTGGTCAGCAAATCGGCCGGTGACGACATGGCGGGCTGGGGCGTGTGGGCCACGGTGACGCCCACATTCCTCGACCAGTCGCTGGTGCTGCCCAACCGCGCCACGCCGCAAAAGGTGGACGGCACGGTGTGGGACCTGTTCGTGGGCGCGGACAAGGTGATCGGCAGCAAGGCCGTGGCCGGCATGTTCGCAGGCTACGAAGACAGCAACTTCGACCTCGACGCCTCGGGCGGCGAGCGCAGCGCCACCGGCCCGATGATCGGCGCCTACACCGGCGTGGTTTTTACCAACTGGCTGTACGCCAGCGCACAAGCTAACCATGTCTGGTTCGACAACGAACTGAGCGAAGCCAGCTTCGGCGGCCAGCCCGTGCGCGGCGAATTCGATTCCAGGCGTTACGCGGTGTCGACAGGTCTGACCGCGCACCGGGTGAACCGCAACAACGTGCGTGTTCAGGGCAAGATCAGCTACTCGTACACCAAGGAAAAGTTTAGCGCCTACCGCGCCAGCGATGGAGCGAACGTGGCCGCCTTCAAGTCGCGCCTCGGCCGCCTCACGCTCTCGACCGAAATGGCCTATTTGAACGAAACCTTCACGCCCTACTTCACCGCGGCGTTCGAACGCGACGTACAGGCGCCCTCGGGTGGCGGCGACGAACTTGGCGGCGTGCTGGGCCTGGGCGGACGCTATCTTTCAGGAGCGCTCAGCATCGACTTCTACGGCAACTTCGAAGTGGGCCGCGCCGCCGAGAAAGCCGCCACCCTGGGTTTGAACGCCCGCTTCGCGTTCTAAGCGCTGTTTTAAAGCGCCTTGACCATACACACGGCGCTGTCGGGACAAAGCGTCGTGAATTCCTTTGTGGCACGGATGATCGCGGGCGCAGACCCGCGCTCGGCCTTCGCATAGCCGCATTTGGCGAAAAACGCCTCGGCCGTTGTGGTCAGCAGCCACAATCGCGCTAGGCCGTTAAAGCGCGCCAGATCTTCCAGCACTTTCAGGAATTGCAAACCGAACCCCCAGCCCCGGAACTGTTCCAGGATCACCACCGAGCGCAAGAGGCCCTCGGCCCCGTAGGCCTCGTAGCCGCCGTAACCCAGCAAGCCGCCGTCATCGGTGACGAAGCGGAAAAATTCGCGGTTCGGCTGGTCGATGTCATCCGCCGGCAGGCCTGCGGCTTTCAGCGCATCGCGCAACCCGTCGTAGTCCTGCGGCAGCAGCACGCTCACGTGAAAATCGCGTGTCAGGTCAGTCACGGCGCACAGAATCCACAGACAGGGGTTGTCGGCCGGGGCGGCCGGCCCCAGACGTGAGATAGCACAGCCTTTTTGGACCGCACAACGCCATTGCACGGCACCGCTTAGGCCACAAAGGCCAGGCCGGGGTCGGCCCGCAGCCGGGCAGCGTCGCGCACGGGCGGCGCACCGAATAACCGGCTGTATTCACGGCTGAACTGCGAGGGGCTTTCGTAGCCGACGTTGTGCCCGGCCGTGGCGGCGTCCTGCGCGCCCAACAGGATCATCCGCCGCGCCTCTTGCAGGCGGATCTGCTTCTGGTACTGCAACGGGCTCATGGCCGTGACGGCCTTGAAATGCTCGTGCAGCGATGAGCGGCTCATGCCGGCTGCGCGGGCCAGCTTATCCATGCTGAAGGGCTTGTCGTAGTTCTTCTTGATCCACGTGATCGCCCGCACGATCTGCTGGTTGTGGCTTTCGGCGTGCGCCATATGCTGCAGGCGCGCGCCCTCAGGACCCATCAGCAGGCGGTACATGATTTCGCGCTCGATCAAGGGCGCCATAATCGGAATATCCTGCGGCGTAGCCAGCAGCGTCAGCAGCCGCACCACGGCATCCAGAAGGTCCGGGGTCAACGCCGCCACAGCCATGCCGCGCGGCGGCAGCTTGCGCTGTGCAGGTACGGCCCGGTCGAGACCCATAGCGATCATCAGCTCTGCGATCTGGCCCATGTCGAGATCGAGCTTGATGCACAGATAGGGCTTGCGCGCGCTGGCCTCCAGCACCTGCCCCGTGGCGGGCATATCCACCGAGACGGCCAGATAGTTGTGCGTGTCGTAGACCAGCACATCTTCCCCGATCATCACCTGCTTCTTACCCTGCGCCAGAATGCACAAGGCCGGCTGATAGAGGGTCGGCATGGGGGCGGTGGGCGCCGAATAGCGGATCAACTCCACGCGCGGCAGGGCGCACAGATGGATACCGTCGGTCTTGGTGTATTGTTCAATCAACGCCGCGAAGGTCATGGGTCCGACATGTGCCTAGTACGCATATTAACGAGAAATATATGGCATTCCTTAGCATCAGGCAAAAGCCGGTTTTTTGTCTCTTTCTATCTTTCTGCACATGATCTGGACTATTAGGCAATAACGGCGGAGCCCTGGTCTACCGCCTCCCGGCCGCCTTCAGGCACGTTCTCCTCATCGCCGCGGCACGACGCCACGGCACAAAACAAACGGGAGAATGAACATGACGACGAAGAATGATTTAACCGGAAAGGTCGTGGCCATCACGGGGGCCAGCAGCGGCATCGGCGAAGCCACCGCCCGGCTGCTGGCGCAACGCGGCGCCGCGGTTGTACTGGGCGCACGGCGCACCGACCGCCTGGAGAAACTCGTGGCCGATATCCGCGCCCAGGGCGGCACCGCCGAATACGCTGCCCTTGATGTGGCGAAGCTGAATGAGATGCAGGCCTTCATCAACTTGGCGGTAACGCGCTTCGGCCATATCGACGCCATCGTCAACAACGCGGGCGTCATGCCGCTGTCGCCGCTGCACGCCCTGAAGATCGACGAATGGAACCGCATGATCGACGTGAACATCCGCGGCGTGCTGCATGGCATCGCCGCCGGCCTGCCGATCTTGAAGCGCCAGGGTTTTGGTCAGTTCGTGAACGTATCGTCCATCGGCGGGCACCAGGTATGGCCGACAAGTTCGGTCTATTCGGCCACCAAGTTCGCCGTGCTGGCCATCTCGGACGGTTTGCGCCAGGAAAACACCGATATCCGCGTCACCGTCATTTCGCCGGGCGTTACGGAATCGGAACTGGCGGACACCATCACCGATGAAGGTGCGGCCAAGATGATGACCGACTTCCGCCGCATCGCACTGTCCCCAACGGCCATCGCCCGGGCCATTGCTTTTGCTCTGGAACAGCCGGGCGACGTGGACGTGAACGAAATTATCGTCCGCCCGACCGCAAGCCCTTACTAAGCCAGTCCGAATGCCGCCGCGCCAGCCGTGCACTGCACGGTTGGCGGGTTGCGTCTACTGCTCGCTTGCGGAAATGCCGAATTGCGCCACATACTCGCACGCAAGAGTTCGCAAAGTCAGGCGCACGCGCATGGACGGCACCGCACACCCCCGCGCGAAAAACGTCAGCAGCATCGCGCTGATAGCATGCGCGGGCATTATTGTCGGCGCATCATGGCTGCTGGCGGGCGCGCAGCTTTACGCCGATTATCGCAGCCGCATCGCGGAAGGTCTCCGCAACATCGGCAATCTGGCCGATGTCTTAAGCCAGCACACCACCTCGAACCTTGATATCGCCGCGCAAAGCCTGTTGGGCCTGTCGACCACCATCGCCATCGAGCGGCTGGACGATCCGGCCTCGGCCGCACAGATCCACGACCTTCTGAACCGTCGGCAGATCGCAACACGCTCGGTGCTCAGCTTCACCATCACCGATGAGAACGGCATTGTTCGGCATACCTCGACCAACCCATCGCCCGAAGCCTTTGACATGTCGCCGCTGCCCTTTTACCCGGCCATCAAGAACAGCAAGCTGGGCGAACTGTATTTCGCCAGCGCCAGCATTGGCCGCTTCGGCCCCCTGAAAGATCTGTTGATGTTCTCCATCTCGACGCGGTTGGAGGACAAGGCCGGCGCCTTTAAGGGCGGCGTGCATGCCACCATCTTGCTGGAGACGTTCGGCAAGACGTTCCGCGCCATTACTGTTGGCCCCAACAGCATCGTCGGCATGGTGCACAGTGACGGCACACTGATGATCCGCCATCCCGACCCGGACGGCTTTACCGGACGCAACTATGCCGACCTGCCGGCGGTGCGCACCATGCTGGATGACGCCGACGGTGTGGGCATGGCCGAACTGCCCTATTCGACCGGCTGGCGTTATCAGACCTACCGCAAGCTGAACGGCTACCCCTTCGTGATTTATGTCGCAGCCGCCAAGCAGGATATTCTGGCGCCCTGGCGCGATAGCGTCATCGCCGCGGCGATCGGCCAAAGTGCACTGACGATGTTGATCGGTCTATTGACGGTGCTGGTGCGCAACGCCCTTCAGCGCCGCACCGCCGCTGAGGCCGAAAACCTGCGCCTGCTGCACGAAGCCCGCGCCCATGCCGCCGAGGCCGGCCGCGCCCGCGATGAAATGGCGCAAGTCTTCGCCGCCACCTCCGACGGCATCGTCACCTTCGACCGGAATCTGGTTTACCTGATGGTTAATGAATCGTTCGCACGCATCGTCGGCTCGCCGCGCGAAAGTTTCATCGGAAAAAGCATTTACGAACGCGTCGTCAAGGGCGCCTCGATCATCAGCCATCTGGAGAAGTGCCTGGCGACTGGGTTGCCCGTGGAATACGAAAACGAATTCAAGCGCGCCGACGGCAAGAAAGTATGGGTCGAGGTACGGCTTTTTCCTATACGCGATCAGATTTCGGTGTATGTGCGCGATGTCTCCGAACGGCGCATTGCCGATCAGAAGCTTCTAGAATCGCAGCGCATGGACGCGGTCGGCCGCCTGGCGGGAGGCCTCGCGCACGATTTCAACAACATGCTGTCGGTGATTGTCGGCAACGTGGAGATACTGCTGGATAAACTGTCTGATGCAAACCAGCGCCGCAGCATCGAGATGGTGCGCGCCGCCGCCGTGCGCGGCTCGGACATGGTCAGCCGCCTTCTGTCGTTCGCGCGCCGCCAGCCGCTGGACCCCAAACCCATCAACGTCGCAACCGTCATCAAGGAGGCGCAAAGCCTGTTGCGCCGCTCATTGCCCGAGAATATCGCACTGGAATTCGTGCAAGGTGCGGGGTTGTGGCAGGCCACGGCGGATGCGGCCCAGTTGGATAACGCGCTGGTGAACCTGGTGATGAACGCGCGCGACGCCATGCCCGACGGCGGTAAGATCACCATCGAGGCTACCAACGCGCACCTTGACCACGCCTACGCCACCCAGGCCGATGTAAGCCCCGGCCAGTACGTGCAGATCGCCGTCAGCGACACGGGCACCGGCATGCCCGCCGATGTAGCCGTACGCGCATTCGAGCCGTTCTTCACCACCAAGGACGTCGGCAAGGGCACGGGCCTCGGCCTCAGCATGGTCTACGGTTTTGCCAAGCAGTCGGGCGGTCATGTGCGCCTGTATTCCGAGACGGGCCACGGCACGACGGTAAAGATGTATCTGCCGCGTGCGGCCGGCATCAGCGATGAAGCCGCAACCTCCACTGCCATGCCTACAGCACCGCGCGGCACCGAGACCATCCTGATGGTCGAGGACAACGACATGGTGCGCGAGTTCGTCGAGACCCTGCTGACCGATCTTGGCTACAACGTCATCGCCTGCCCCGATGCGGACAAGGCCTTGCGCCAGATTCAGGACGGCCTGAAGCCCGATCTCCTGCTCAGCGACATCGTGCTGACGGGGCCCATGAACGGGCGTCAGCTGGCCGAAAAAATCAAGGAAACCCTGCCCGGCCTGCCGGTGCTCTACATGTCGGGCTATGCCGAAAATGCTGTGGTGCACCATGGCCGGCTGGACCCCGGCGTGCAGCTGATCACAAAGCCGTTCCGGCGCTACGATATCGCCACCCGCCTCAGGGCGGTCTTAGGCAACCGCTCTTAAGAGAATTGGAAAAATAAACTGTATTCCCAATACATTAGCGCGCCTCATCAGCCCCGCTTTTATTATGGCTTTGACTAACCCAAGAGATAGTTACCCCTTTTATTATACTTTAGATCATTAGGGTTCCTGCCCCTGGTCGGTTCCACTCAAGCCATTGAATCTTGGACCCGTTTTTGCGGTCGCGGGTGCCGGAGAGCAGATGAGCGCCAGCACGAAACCCGCTATCTCCAGCTTTGCCGCCAAAGCGTTGATCACTGGCGCGGTGATTTTCGTCGTGGCCTCGTGGCTGCTGGAACTCGTCGACATGGTCAACGAGCGCGAAAGCCGCATCGAACATGCCAAAGTAGAAATCGAGAACACGGCGACCGTCCTGCGTGAATACACCGGCGCACGGCTGGACCTGTACCAACAGTCGCTGAAAGGCCTGGTCGGCCAGATCGATGCCGGGCGCATCGCCGACCCCGCCGCCGCCGAACAGATTTACGTGTTGCTCAGCCTGCGCCGCGCCGTCACGGCGGGCGTACTGCAGTTCACCGTCACCGACGCGAATGGGGTATTGCGACACTCATCCGAGGGCCGTGACTTCACGCCGCTCAACATTGCGGAGCGCGACCTGTTTGAAGACATCAAGACCGGCTTGGCCGATCAAACTTTCATCACACCCGCCATGCGGGGTGAATTCGGCGCGGCCAAGGACAAATGGATCATGGTGATCTCGCGCCGGCTTCAGCAGGTCGACGGCGCCTTCGCGGGGGCTGTGCACGCCGCCGTGTCGATTGACGACTTCTCGCCGGTGTTCCGCACCTTGCGGATGGGCGAGAACAGCGTCGTGGGTATCTTTCACATGGACGGGACATTGATGGTGCGCCATCCCGACCAGGAGAAATACATCGGCAACAAGTACCTTGATACCGACTTCATGAAAGCCGTGCTGCAAGACCCCGAGCGCGGCGTCGTGCATCTGCCGCGCGTGCAGCGGTGGCAGTTCTATGAACGCGTGGCAAGCTCGCCGCTGATCGTCTTTGTGGCAGCCTCGGAAACAGACCTCCTGGCCCCTTGGCGCGCCAGCATTATCACCACACTGATTGAACAGTCTGCGCTGACTTTACTGGTGGGCTTCCTGACGGCTCTGGCGGTGACGGGCTTGAACCGCCGCGCCCTGGCCGAAAGCAGCTATCAGGCGCGGTTGGCGCGCCTGGCCGAGGCGACAGGCGAACTGATGACCGCCACCGACCAGGACATGCTGGTGAACAACGCGGTCAAAACCGTGCGCAGCATCGTGCCCAGTCACCAGGCCGTGGCCTACTTCAGCGCCAAGGGCCGCGCCGAGCACGGGCTTCATGCCGTGTCGCTGTCGGATAAATACGCCCAGTGGCGCGGCTACAACGCGCCGCGCAACGGCACCGGCATCTACAAGCTGGTTATGGATACCGGCGTGCCCATGCGCCTGACGCAGGAGCAGCTTGAAAAGCACCCGGCCTGGCGCGGCTTCGGTTCGGAGAAAGACCGCCACCCACCTATGCGCGGCTGGATGGCCATGCCCTTGCGCGATCATGACGGTGCAGTGATCGGCGTCATCCAGGTTTCCGACCGCCTTGAAGGCGACTTTGATGCCACCGACGAGGCCTTGTTTGCGCAATTCGCGCGCGTGCTGGCAATTGCGCTGCAAACCCTGCATATGGTCGAGGACACCCAAACCGCCGCCGCCGACGCACGCATGGCGCGCGATGAACTGGCGCGGGTGTTCGCCTCAACGTCGGACGGCATCGCCATCTTTGACGAAGAATTACGTTACACCTATGTCAACGATGTGTTCTGCCGCATCACCGCCACGCCGCGCGAAAAACTGCTGGGCCTGAGTTTTCTCGACCGGCCCAACAGCGACGAGCGTGTGTTGGCGAAACTGAAGGAGTGCCGCGCCACGGGGCGCGCGCTGGAATTCGAGAATACCTTCACGCCCGCCGACGGCGTGCGGCGCTGGGTGGAAGTCAAGATGTTCCCGGTCGACACCCGGATTTCGCTGTTCGTGCGCGACGTCACCGAACGCCGCTTGAGCGAACAGAAGCTGCTTGAGGCGCAGCGCATGGATGCCGTGGGGCGGCTGACGGGCGGGCTCGCGCACGATTTCAACAACATGCTGGCCGTCGTGATGGGCAACACCGAGATGCTGCTGTCCAAGCTGAACGACCACGCGCAGATCCGTTCGGCCGAGCTGATCCGCGCCGCCGCAAAGCGCGGCGCCGACGTCATCAGCCGGCTGTTGTCGTTCGCGCGCCGCCAGCCGCTGGACCCCAAGGCGCTCGACATCGGCGTGGTCGTGCGCGAGGTGCAGTCTCTGCTGCGCCGCTCGCTGCCCGAGAATGTCGCGTTCGAGTTCGTTCACGCGGCGGGGCTGTGGCGCGCGCAGGCCGATCTGGCGCAGCTTGAAAACGTGCTGGTGAACCTGGTCATCAATGCTCGTGACGCCCTGCCCGACGGCGGCAAGGTCACCATCGAGGCCAGCAACGCGCACCTGGACGCCAAATACGCCGACGAAGCCGAAGTGCCGCCGGGCCAGTATGTCCTCTTGGCCGTCAGCGACACCGGTGTTGGCATGCCGCCCGAGATCGCCGCCAAGGCGTTCGAGCCGTTCTTCACCACCAAGGGCTTAGGCAAAGGCACTGGCTTGGGCCTCAGCATGGTCTATGGCTTCGCCAAGCAATCGGGCGGCCATGTCCGGCTGTATTCCGAGCTGGGCCAGGGCACGACGGTGAAACTCTATCTGCCACGTGCGCAAGGCGTCAGCGAGGCGGTGGCGCCAGTGGAAGAACTGCAGACCGTGCCACGCGGCACCGAAACCATACTGCTGGTGGAAGACGAAGACATGGTGCGCGAGTTCGTGCAGGTGATGCTGACCGACCTGGGTTACCGCGTCGTCAGCCACCGCGATGCCGAAAGCGCCTGGACCGAGATCATGACGGGCTTAAAGCCCGACGTGCTCCTGACCGACCTGATCCTGCCCGGAGCCATGAACGGCCGCCAGCTCGCAGAAAAAGTGATCAAGATGCGGCCGGGAATCAGCATTTTGTATATGTCGGGCTATACGGAAAATGCGATTGTGCACCATGGACGGCTTGACCCGGGCGTCAATCTCCTGTCCAAACCCTTTAGAAGGTACGATCTCGCGGTCAAATTGCGGGCCGTCATCACTGCCCGCAGCAACGCAGGTCTGGCGCCGGTTCAACCATGAGGTGCTTTTTGGCCGAAGTGCTTCTGATAGACGATGATGACCTGATCCGGGAAAGCCTGGAAGCTGCGCTATTGCATTTCGGTCATGACGTCCGGCTGGCCAACGGGGCGCGCATGGCGTTTCAGATGATCGAGGAACGCGCGCCGCAGGTGGTGGTCACCGACATCATGATGCCCGATATCGACGGTATCGGCGTGGTTCAGGAAGTGAAGAAGCGGTGGCCCACCCTGCCCGTCATCGCCATCTCCGGCGGCGGCATGTCGCCCAGCGACGATATCCTGACCATGGCGACGGTGCTGGGGGCCACGGCCACCTTATCCAAGCCCTTCGATATCGCCGAACTATCGCGCCTGATCACGCGGGCCGCCAATCCCAGCGCGGCGTGAAAC
>JAEUKM010000221.1 GCA_016793085.1 Rhodospirillaceae bacterium | reverse complement strand
GTGTTCGGCTATCTCGGCATGGCCTACGCGATGGTGTCCATCGGCGTCATCGGCTTCATCGTCTGGGCGCACCACATGTACACGGTCGGCATGGGCGTGAACTACCGCGCCTACTTCATCGCCGTGACCATGGCGATTGCGGTGCCCACGGGCGTCAAAATCTTCAGTTGGGTTGCGACCATGTGGGGCGGCTCCATCCAGTTCCGCGTTCCCATGCTGTGGGCGATCGGCTTCATCTTCCTGTTCACCGTCGGCGGTGTCACGGGCGTGGTGCTGGCGAACGCCGGCATGGATATCGCCCTGCACGACACCTACTACGTCGTGGCGCACTTCCACTACGTGCTGTCGCTGGGCGCGGTGTTCGCGATCTTCTGCGGCTACTACTACTGGGTCGACAAGATGACCGGCCGCAAATTCCCCGAATGGGCGGGCAAGATCCACTTCTGGACCACCTTCATCGGCGTCAACATCACGTTCTTCCCGCAGCACTTCCTGGGCCTCGCGGGTATGCCGCGCCGTTACATCGACTACCCGGATGTGTTCGCGCACTGGAACTACGTGTCGACCATCGGCGCTTACATCGCCGGGATTTCGTCGGTGTTCTTCCTGATCTTCGCCGTGCGCAACCTGTTCGCGGGCGAAAAGGCGGAAGCCAACCCGTGGGGCGAAGGTGCGACCACGCTGGAATGGACCGTGCCGTCGCCGGCGCCGTTCCACACCTTCGAGGAGCCGCCGCGTATCGGCGCCTCGGGCAAGCTGCAGCCGGCCGAATAAACAGCGAAGTTGGTGGGCATGTCCGCTCCGAACCTCAAACGCAAGAACGTCAAAGTCGCCGCGGCCTCCCTTACGGTGGTCGCGGTGATGGCGGGCTTGGCGTTTGCCTCGGCGCCGCTCTACAGCCTGATCTGCCGCGCGCTCGGTATCGACGGTTCGCCGCAGATCGCCACCACAGCGCCCGATCATGTCGTCGATACGCTGGTGACGGTGCGTTTTGATGCGAATACCGACCGTGACCTGCCGTGGGAGTTCAAGCCCGACCAGAAGCAAGTGACGATGAAGCTGGGCGAAACCGTCACCATCAACTACCACGCCAAAAACTTAAGCGCCGAGCCCACCACCGGCATCGCCACTTTCAACGTGACGCCGGAAAAGTCGGGCCAGTATTTCAACAAGCTGGCCTGTTTCTGCTTCCAGACCCAGACGCTGGAGCCGGGCCAGAGCGTGGAAATGCCCGTCACCCTGTTCGTCGACCCGGCCATGCTGGACGACTCGACGACCGAGGACGTGCGCACCATCACGTTGTCCTACACGTTCTTCAAAGCCGTCGACGGCATGGTGCCCGAGAAGGCCGAGACCGAGATTTCACAAGCACCGTCGGCGCCGGCGGGGCTGAATTAACGACCGCGTTTTAAGAAAGAGGGTTCGATGAGCGCAGCAGCGAAACATCCATTCCACATGGTCAACCCGTCGCCGTGGCCCCTGATGGGCTCGTTCGCGGCCCTGACGCTGGCCGTCAGCGCGGTTCTGTACTTCCACAAGGTGCCGGTGCTGGGCGCCCAGTTGGGCCCCTACATCCTCATTCCCGGCCTTGTGCTGATGCTGCTGACGATGCGCTTCTGGTGGCGCGACGTGGTGAAAGAGTCGATCGTCGAGCACGCCCACACGGAAGAAACCAGCCACGGCCTGCGCTTCGGCATGGCGCTGTTCATCGCCTCGGAAGTGATGTTCTTCGCGGCGTTCTTCTGGGCCTTCTTCCATCACAGTCTCGGATTTGGCACCTCGGTCGTCCAATGGCCGCCCGAAGGCATCGAAGT
The DNA here is from genome assembly GCA_016793085.1 of Rhodospirillaceae bacterium. Lineage (GTDB taxonomy): Bacteria > Pseudomonadota > Alphaproteobacteria > Rhodospirillales > Rhodospirillaceae. The sequence goes on along the minus strand of JAEUKM010000221.1, from coordinate 14,125 downwards.
TCTCGAGGTGTGGGACCTGCCCTTCTACAACACCATCATCCTGCTCACCTCGGGCGGCACTATCACCCGCGCCCACCTGTTCGTCGAAGAAGGCAACAACAAGCTGGCGGCGCGCTGGCTGTTCATCACCGCGGCCCTGGGCGTCCTGTTCCTGGGTCTGCAGGCCTACGAATACATGCACGCGACGTACAAGCTGACGGACGGCATCTATCCGTCGACCTTCTACCTCGCCACGGGCTTCCACGGCTTCCACGTGTTCGTCGGAACGTGTTTCCTGATCGTCTGCGGCGTGCGCGCCGCAAAGAACCAGTTCACGCCCCACAAGCACATCGGCTTCCAGGCCTGCGCCTGGTACTGGCACTTCGTCGACGTGGTGTGGCTGTTCCTGTTCGTGTGGGTCTACTGGCTCCTGGGCGAGCCGGTCCGCACCTTTATCCACTAAGACCTTCCAATCTCAGTGCAAAAGGGCCGGTGAACACCGGCCCTTTTCGTTTGCGCGGATCGCATAGCCGCCGAGGCATAAACGCGGTTGACCCTGACCTTCAGCAGGCTCAAAACCCTGCTTCAGAGGGGTGCTTTTGGATAGGTACTTTGATCAAGGTCCACCATGACTGATGACGCCCGCGCTGCTGTGCCGCTCTCGACCGTCGCCCTGAAATGCTGCTGCCCCCGCTGCGGCAAGGGCAAACTGTTCAACGGCTTTCTGACCATCGGCGAAAAATGCCAGGTCTGCGGTTTAAGCTTCGCCGGCCACGACACCGGCGACGGCCCGGCCTTCTTCGTCATGCTGCCCCTGTGCCTGATCATCGCGGGCCTCGCCCTGTGGGTGGACACCACCTTCGCGCCGTCGCGGCTGTTCCACCTGATCTTCTGGCCCTTGGCCATCATCGCCGTGTCGCTGGCGGCCCTGCGGCCCATCAAGGCCGTCATGGTGGCCCAGCAGTACAAGCACCGCGACGTGGAAACCTACGACCAGTCGGCCCAGCAGTAAGCCGTCACTAACGCCGCGCGGCTTGAACGAACGCCTCGACCGACGCCGAGGCGCTGGCATGCAACGCCTTGGCCAGAAGCGCCGGCGTGCACGAGACCTTGCCCATCAGCCACACCCGCAACGCCGCCATCAGCCCTTCGGCGGTCTGCGCCGCCGCCACGGTCAGTGGAACCGTTGGCTTGATCTTGCGTTCACGGCACAGCGTTTGAAGCCTTGATTCAATCAACTCAGTCAGGTGCCGCGTGCCGTGCTTGGGCCCCAAAGCCGAGGCGGGCTCGAACATCATGTCGCGCGCCATGTGGCGGTTCTGCCAGAAATGCTCGAGCAGTCCCGTGAGTTGCGCGATGTTCGCGTCTTTGGCGATCACTTGCGCCAGCACAGCGTACAGGCCCGCCATGCTGTGCAGCAGAATGTCGTCCTTGCTTTTGAAATGATCGTAGAAGGTCGAGCGGCCCACATCGGCGCGCGCGATGATATCGGCGACTTTGATGTGGTTGTAGCGCCGCTCACGGATGAGCACCATGAAGGCGTCCATCAGAAGCTTGTGGGTGCGCTTGGTGCGCCGGTCTTGAGCGCTCAGGTCTTGAGCGTGCCGACCTGGGGTTCGTGGATGAAGGGCGGGGCGGGCCATGACGGCTCCGAGTGTAGGCCCGGGGCATTTCAAGCTCCCGGACATTATGGCGTACTTGTCCGGTATTGAACGCTACCTCAGTAACGTCGCCAAGCCCCTTTGTGGACGCCGCTAGCATGGCCGCAATTCACCCCTCATGGAGAAGTTCATGCCCGCTCAACCGTTACCGCCCGTCAGCCGCGCCCCGGCCGCCGTTCTGATCGCTGCCCCCCTGCTCGCGGTGCTGTTCATGGCCCTGCACCCCAGCGTGCAGGCGCACAGCACGACCGAGGCTTTCGCCGAAATGGCCAGGGAAGCAAGCGTCAACCACACGGTCCACAGCATTCTCATCGCCCTGATAGCCCTACAGGTGCTGGGCTTCTGGGGTTTCGTACGCCGCCACGGCCCCGCGCATGTGCTGATCATCGCGGGCTACATCGCCTTCGTGCTGGGGGCGCTGGCGCAGTTCGGGGCCGGCGTCGTCAATGGCCTGGCGGTTACGTCGTTTCAACTGCGGTTCACCACGGCCCCGGTGGAGCAGATGGAACTCGCGCGCATCGTCTTGTCCTTCGCCTGGGCGCTGAACCAGGCCCTGGCCCAGGTGGGCGTAGTGGCGGCCTCCACCGCCGTCTTGTGCTGGTCGGTGAAACTGCTGCATGCGGATGGCCTCTGGCGCGGGCTCGGCGTGCTGGGCCTGTTCGTCGGCGTCATACCGGCCGCGGGCGTGCTCTCCGGACTGTTGTCGCTGAACGTCCTGGGCTTCGGCGCGTTCGTGCTGCTGCAGGCGGTGTGGACGGTGGGCGTGGGCGTTGCGCTCTGGCGCGACAGCGCCACGACCGCCTGAATTACGCAGCCCGCTCGCTGACGATCTCGACCCCTTCGCGCATGGTTTTCGTGACCGGCGTGTTACCGGCGATCTCCAGCAGACGCGTCCACTGGGCGTCGGTCAGCGGCTGGTCGCACGACAGGACGCGGCGCACGTGTCCTTTGCCTGCCTCGTCCTTTTTGAAGCTCAAGTCCACTTTCAGTTGGCCCAGGGTCCAGCCTTTCTTTTCGGCGTACATGCGCAAGGTGATGGCCGTGCAGGCCGCGAGTGCGGCAAGGTAGTAGTCGTAAGGCGCCGGGCCAGCACCCTGCCCGCCCAGGTGCTTGGGCTCGTCGGTGACGAGTTCAAACCCGCCCGCGGTGATGCGGTGAAGATAGTTGGTGCCGGTAGAGGTGATGGTTGCGGTGGCCATGGGGAAGCTCCGGATGCGGTTTCAGAACCCCATCCTGCCCCAAAAAACCAAAACCGGTTACTCCTTTCGGAGTAACCGGCCTGGCCGAAGGTTTGAATGTAAATTCTAGAACTGGGGAGGAGTGGCGGGCGGACCGTTACAGAACCGCTTCGCCATGTAGGTTTACATCCAAGCCTTCACGTTCAACGTCTGAATCAACCCTGAGGCCGATGATCAGATCAATCACTTTGGCGATGATGTAGGTGGCGACCGCGCAGTACACGATCACAACCCCAGCACCGTAGAACTGGGTCCAGACCTGGCCGGCGTTGCCGTCGATCAGACCGGCCTTGCCTTCACCGCCCACGGCTTGCACCGCGAACACGCCCGTCAGGATGGCGCCGACGAAGCCGCCGACACCGTGCACGCCGAACGCATCCAGGCTGTCGTCATAACCAAGCTTGTGCTTCAGCCACGCGGCCGACCACCAGCAGATGACGCCGGCGACAAGGCCGATGATCAGCGCGCCCATGGGGTCGACGAAACCCGAGGCCGGTGTGATGGCGACCAGACCCGAGACGGCGCCCGAGATGATGCCGAGCACGCTGGGTTTGCCCTTCACCGCCCATTCCACAACCATCCACGACAGGCCTGCGGCCGCCGTGGCGATTTGCGTGACCAGCATGGCCATGCCGGCCAAACCGTTGGCGGCCACCGCCGAACCGGCGTTGAAACCGAACCAGCCGACCCAGAGCAGCGAAGCACCGGCCAAGCTGAGGGTCAGGTTATGCGGCGGGAACGGATCCTTGCCGTAGCCCGTGCGCTTGCCAAGCACGAGGGCCAGCACCAGACCCGCGACACCGGCGTTGATGTGCACCACGGTGCCGCCGGCGAAGTCGAGCACGCCTGCGCTGCCCAGGAAGCCGCCGCCCCACACCCAGTGGGCGACAGGCACGTAAACGGCCAGCGACCAGATCGCCATGAAGATCAGCATGGCCGAAAACTTCATGCGGTCGACGAACGCGCCCGCGATCAGGGCCGGGGTGATGATGGCGAACGTCATCTGGAAGACGACGAACACCGTTTCAGGAATGGTGTAGGAAATGGCGCCCACGTCCACGCCCTTCAGGAAGGCCTTGCTGAGATCGCCCAGGTAGGCGTTGCCGGCCGTGAAGGTGAGGCTGTAGCCCGCCACCATCCAGAGAATGGAAATCAGGCAGGTGATGGCAAAGGAGTGCATCACGGTGGAGAGCACGTTCATTTTGCGGACCATGCCGCCGTAGAACAGCGCGACACCGGGAATAGTCATCAAGAGAACCAGGGCCGTAGACACCAGCATCCAGGCGGTATCGCCGCTGTTGATAGTGGGTATCACTTCGGCTGCGGCGGGGGCGGCTTCAGCGGCCGCTTCGGTCGCGGCGGCTGCAGCGGTGGTCGCAGCTTCGGTGGCCGTGGTGGCGGCTTCTTGAGCGAAAGCAGATGCGGCGGCGGCAAACGCCGTCACGCCGGAAACAAGTGCTGTCATGATGGACGAGCGCTGGCTCGGTGCGCCCATCGTTACGGCATCCCCAGTTCTTTTCATGTCCGGTCCTCTCGTTGACGAATTTTGGGCAGACCTCGAGCGGAGGGCCGCCATATCAGAGGACTCTTATTCAAGTTCCGTGCCGTTTTTGGCCGGGCTTAAAAATGATTGTGAATCAATGAATTAGTATATTCATGACTCAAAGATAGGCGGTTTATGCCTGTAAAATGGACATACAAAAACGCTGCTGCTTAAAAATAGTGCAACGCAATACAGCGGGGCCCAAAAGTGTCCTGCGAAGGCCCCTTTAGGCGCCCAGTTTGCCGACGATGGACAGGATGTTCCCCGCCGGGTCGCGCATGTGCGCGATGCCGCCGCCCCAGGCCTGCTTTTGGGGCGGGGCCATGAACGCCACGCCCTTGCCCGCCAGCTCCGTGTAGAGCGCGCCGAGGTCGGGCGTGACCAGACTAACGCCGGCAAAGCGGCCCACCAGTTCGCCGTAGGCCGGGTGCGTGGCCGGGATGTGCTCTACGGCCAATTGTGTGCCGCCGGTGTCGAACAGGGCGTAGGGCCCCTTGGCGTCACCCGTGATCACCGGCAGGCCCAAACCCTCGGCATAGAAGGCAAAGGCAGCGGCGAAGTCACCCACGTAGACCCGCACGCTTTGCAGCCGGATGCGCGGCTGGTGGTGATGGTGGTGGTCATGATCGTGATCGTGGTCATGGTCGTGCGGGTGGTCGTGGGGCATGTCGGGCTGCTCGGAGGAAGGGCCAAGAAGGTGATTTTAGCTATCATGGCACGGATACGCGCGGCAATGGTTTAAGCATTGTTTTAATTACAGAATTTCAGGGTAAAAGCGGTTCTCAAGGCCTGGGTTTCCGCCTAAAATCGGCCCCTGTCATGTTTCAGGAGCGCCGATGTCCCTGCCCCCCGATCAGGTCTTTTATGTCAGCCCTGCCCAGATCAACGACTGGCGGGCCAAGAACGACGCCGTCATCGTCGACGTGCGCGAGCAGAACGAGTGGGACGAGGCCCATATACCCGGCGCGATCCTGATGCCGCTGTCCACCTTCGACCCGGCCAAGATCCCCGACCCAAAGGGCAAGAACCTGGTTTTTCACTGCCGCTCGGGCCGTCGCTGCGGCATGGCCGCCGAGAAGGCCCTGGCGGCGGGCTACAAGGGCGTCATCAAACGCATGGAAGGCGGCTTCCTGGCCTGGAGTGCCGCCGGGTACGACAGCGAATAATGGCCACCGCAACCGCCACAGCCGCATCCGAGCCGCGCGCCCGTGACCCGCTGATCGGGCAGGAGGCCAACCGCGTCTTTCTGGCCGTCATCGACGACACGGCCGAACTGACGGCGGCCATTCGCTACGTCTGCAACCGGGCGCGCAAGACCGGCGGGCGCGTGGCGCTGCTTTACACCTACGACATCGACAAGGACTTCCAGCAGTTCGCTGCCGTGGGGCAACTGATGGAGCAGGAAGCCAAGCAGACGGCCACCGAAACCCTGAAGACCCACGCGCTGATGATCCAGCAGAACATCGGCCGTGTGCCCGATATGTACGTGCGCAAGGGCAACGCCCGCGAGGAACTGTTCAAGCTTGTCGCCGAACACCCGGAAATCAGCATTCTGGTTTTGGGGGCCGGCACCGGTAAATCGCCGGGCCCGCTGGTGGAAGCGGTGACGGGCAAGTACGCGGGCAAGATCGGCATTCCCGTGACCATCGTTCCGGGCGACCTGAACGCCGAGGAAATTGATCGTCTCACCTCCGGCTAAAGCCGTTGATTTTTAGTAATAATTTCTAGTCCCGGCTGCTTCACAGCCGCGCCCGGGATACGTTACGGTCATCTTTATGTGTGCAAAGCGTGGGGGACGCTGATGGCCTTGGTTGCGCCGCGCGAGAACGACGGCGTCAATACCTCTCCGACCGTGGCCGACGAGGTCAAAACCACCACCTGCTACATGTGCGCGTGCCGCTGCGGCATCAAGGTGCATTTGCGGGATGGCCAGGTGCGCTACATCCAGGGCAACCGCGACCACCCGGTCAACAAGGGCGTGCTGTGCGGCAAGGGCTCGGCCGGAATCATGCAGCACTACTCGCCCGCCCGCCTGCGCAAACCCTTGAAGCGCGTGGGCGAACGCGGCGCCAGCGAATTTGCCGAAATCGAATGGGACGAAGCGCTGGAGATCGCGACCACGTGGCTGGGCGATATCCGCAAAACCGACCCCAAGAAACTCGCGTTCTTCACGGGCCGCGACCAGTCGCAATCTTTGACGGGTTGGTGGGCCAATCAGTTCGGCACGCCCAACTACGCCGCCCACGGCGGCTTTTGCTCCGTCAACATGGCGACGGCGGGCATCTACACCATCGGCGGTTCGTTCTGGGAATTCGGCGAGCCCGACTGGGCCCACACCAAATACTTCATGATGTTCGGCGTGGCTGAAGACCACGACAGCAACCCTATCAAAATCGGGCTCGGCAAACTGAAGGCGCGCGGGGCGAAGTTCGTGTCGGTCAATCCGGCGCAAACCGGATACTCGGCCATCGCCGACGAATGGCTGGGCGTGCGCCCCGGCACCGATGGGCTGTTCGTGCTGGCGCTGGTGCACGAACTGCTGAAAGCGGGCAAGGTCGATCTGGATTATCTCGTCAAATACACCAACGCGCCGTGGCTGGTGGTTCAGGCACCGGGCAGCGCCGATGACGGCCTGATCGCACGCGACGATCAGGGCAACCCGCTGTGCTGGGACAAGACTACAAACGCGGCGGCATCGGCCTTACGCGCCGATGTAACGCCCGCATTGCGCGGCGCCTTCGATGTGAACGGCAAAAAAGCCGTGCCCGCCTTCGAACTGATGGCCGCGCGCTACCTTGACGATGCCTACGCGCCCGAAGCTGTGGCCGCGCGCTGCGGCATTTCGGCCGCCACCATCAAGCGTATCGCCGCAGAACTGGCGCACGCGGCATTTCAGGAGACCATCGAGCTTCCCATCGCCTGGACCGACTGGGCCGGGCGCAAGCACGATAAAATGGTGGGCCGCCCCGTCGCCATGCACGCCATGCGCGGCATCTCGGCGCACTCCAACGGCTTTCACACCTGCCGCGCCATTCACCTGCTGCAAATGCTGCTGGGCACCATCGATGTGCCGGGGGGCTTCCGCTACAAGCCGCCTTTTCCGCGTCCGACACCGCCGGGCCCCAAGCCCGCGGGCAAGGCGGGGGCGAAACCCAACACGCCGCTTGGCGGCATTCCGTTGGGCTTCGTGACGGGGCCTGAGGATTTGCTGCTTGATGAGGCGGGCCGCGCCATCCGCATCGACAAGGCCTACACGTGGGAGCATCCCATCGCCTCCCACGGCCTGATGCACATGGTCATCGCCAACGCCGTGAAGGGCGACCCCTACCCCATCGACACGCTGTTCCTTTACATGGCCAACATGGCCTGGAACTCGTCGATGAACACGCGCGCCACCATCGACATGCTGACGGCGAAGGATGAAAGCGGGGCCTACAAGATCCCGCACATCATTTATTCCGACGCCTACTTCTCCGAAACGGTCGCGTATGCCGACCTGATCCTGCCCGACACAACGTATCTTGAACGTTGGGACTGTATTTCATTGATGGACCGGCCCATCTCGGACGCGGAAGCGGCCAGCGACGCCATCCGGCAGCCCGTGCTGCAACCCGACCGCGATGTGCGCAGCTTCCAGGCCGTACTGCTCGACCTCGGCGCGCGGCTGAAGCTGCCGGGCCTGGTGAACGACGACGGCACGCCGAAGTATCCGGGCGGTTATACCGATTACATTGTGAATCATGAGCGCGCGCCGGGCATCGGCCCCTTGGCCGGATGGCGTGGGCCTGACGGTGCGCAGCAGGGACGCGGGAACCCCAACCCCAAGCAGTTGCAAGCCTACATCGACAACGGCTGCTTCTGGCGCGGCGAAATTCCGCACGAAGCCCATTACTTCAAGATGGCCAACGCGACGTACCTGAACTGGGCCCACGGCATGGGCTTCCTGCCCAAGCCAGAGCAGATCGTGCTGCAAATCTATTGCGAGCCCTTGCAGAAGTTCCGCAATGCCGCGCGCGGGGCCGGGCCTGTGCAGCCGCCCGAGAAAGACCGCGCGCGCATCGACGCCTACTTCGACCCGCTGCCCATCTGGTACGCGCCCTTCGACGAAGCGGCAGTGGATACAACCGAATACCCGCTGCACGCGCTGACCCAGCGCCCGATGCATCATTATCATTCCTGGGGCTCGCAGAACGCCTGGCTGCGGCAGATCACCGCGCAGAATAGATTGTTCATGCACCGCGACACGGCGGCGGCGCGGAACATCAACGACGACGACTGGGTGTGGATCACCAGCCGCGCCGGCCGCGTGAAGGCGCAAGTCAAATTGGTGGACGGCGTGAATAGGGACACGGTCTGGACCTGGAACGCCATCGGAAAAAGAAAAGGCGCCTGGGCCTTGGCCCCCAACGCGCCGGAAGCCACGCGCGCGTTCCTGCTCAATCACGTGATTTCGGAACACTTGCCCGACGGGCGCTCGAACTCCGACCCCATCACCGGCCAGGCCGCGTGGTTCGACGTGCGAGTTAAAGTGGAGCGCGCCGCGGACCATGAACAAAACGATGCGAGCCACGACTTCGGCGAACTGCACCCGCCGCCGGGCATCACGCCAGGCCCTGACGTGCTGCAATACGGCAAATCATTTCGGGAAGCGGCTGAATGACCAGTCTGCCCGCCAAGACCGAGAAGAAGCTGGGCCTTGTCATCGACCTTGATACATGCGTCGGCTGCCAGGCGTGCGTGACCAACTGCAAGCAGTGGAACACCGGCGGCCACATGGCCCCACTGACCGATCTCAATGCGTATGCCGCCGAGGCCGATGGCGTGTGGTTCAACCGCGTGCATACGTATGAGGTGACGGGCAGCACGGCCTGCGGCGCATCGCCGGCCCGCAACTCGTCCTCCCGGACAATGCACTTCCCGCGCAGTTGCCTGCATTGCGAAAAGCCTGATTGCGTCACCGTCTGCCCCACGGGCGCGTCGTACAAACGTGAGTCTGACGGCATCGTGCTGGTGAACGAAGACAAATGCATCGGCTGCAAGTTGTGCTCGTGGGCATGCCCCTATGGCGCGCGCGAGTTCGACGTGTTCGAAGGCGTGATGAAGAAATGCACCCTGTGCGTCGACCGCATCTACAACGAGAACCTCGCCGAGGAAGACCGCGTACCCGCGTGCGTGCTCACCTGCCCCACCAGTGCGCGCCACTTCGGCGACCTGGGTGACCCCAATTCCAATGTCTCGAAACTGGTGGCCGCGCGAGGCGGTGTCGACCTGATGCCCGAGATGGGCTACGCGCCCACCAACAAATACCTGCCGCCGCGCGCCCGCAAGGATACCGCACCCGCTGCCATGCCCGCGCCCGAACTGGCCCCCGCCCCCGGTGGGTTCCTGGGGTGGGTCGATAAGCTGTTGTCGCGGTAACAGCAGATGCATCCGGCATTTTCCGTCATCTTTTTCACCACTGCCTCGGGCGCGGGTTATGGCCTGTTGACTGTCGCAGGCGTGCTGGCGGTGCTGGGCCTGCTGCCGCAAAATGTCTGGTTCGCGCTGGCCTGTTCATTCACGGCACTGGCGCTGATCACCGCGGGCTTGCTCTCCTCCACGTTCCATCTGGGCCATCCGGAACGGGCGTGGCGCGCGTTCTCGCAGTGGCGCACAAGCTGGCTGTCGCGCGAGGGCGTGCTGGCGCTGATCACTTACATTCCGGCCCTGGGGTTCGCCGTGGCTTGGGCGTTTCCTCAGACGCATGTGCCGCTCGCCGCGCTGGGCGCGCTGGTTGCGGTTTTTTCCATGCTTACCGTGTTCACCACGGCCATGATCTACCGCAGCCTGAAGCCCATCCATGCCTGGCATAACAAGTGGGTCGTGCCCTGCTACATCGTCCTCAGCCTCATGACCGGCAGCGTGATCCTGCTGGCCTTATCGGCGGGCCTTGGCGTGACCGTGAAGTTCCTGGCGGCCGCGTGCGGCGTTCTCTTGGCGGCGGGCCTGACGGTGAAATGGCTCTACTGGTCCTTCATCGACGAAACGGCGGGGCCCGCCACCCCCGCCAGCGCCACGGGCTTGGCCGCGACTGGCCCTGACGTCCAGGTGCGCAGTGTGGAATGGCCCCACACGGAAGCGAACTATGTGATGAAGGAAATGGGCTTCGCCATCGCCCGCAAGCACGCTGGCCGCTTAAGAAATATCGCCATCTGGCTGGGGTTCCTCGTCCCGGCCGTGCTGATCGAAACCACCATCCTGCTGCCGCAGTTGTTTTCGGGGCTTCTCGCGGTTCCGGCCGCCATGGTGATGGCCGCAGGCGTTGTGGTGGAACGCTGGCTGTTCTTCGCCGAGGCCAAGCATGCGGTGACGCTGTATTACGGCGCGCAAAAAGCCTGATCGCCCGCGTTCTGGACAGGTTACAAAACCGGCGTTGCCGCACCCCTCGCGCGCGGCGCACCCTCAAATCTCTGGCGCGACGCAGCCTGAAATGGCGCGTTCACCAGACAACTTGTGGGGCCAATTCGCGGTTGCAGGCCGCGGCCCACGGGTCTTAGATGTCATACTGATAGGACCATTTCAGTATCGAGGGAGGATGACCATGGCCGACGATAAGAACCGTCCGAAAGCCGCATCGGATTTCATCAAGGGCGACACCGACGCTGCGGTGTTCCTGGGCAATCCGCACATCGACAACCTGATGTCGATCGTGATCGCCATCGGCGCCGAGATTTGGGCCGACCGCCAGCGCAGCCGGATCATCGAGCACTTGCTGGACACCAAGGGCAAGGTCACCACCAAGATGATCGAGCAGTTCGTTCCTAGCGAAGAACAGAAAGCCGCCTGGGCGGCCGAGCGCGACACCATGACCAAGCGCGTTTACGGCGTGCTGGCGCGCGACACCTCTGCGGGCCGCCCCTTCGGTGAACCGTTCAACAATAAGTAAGCCTAGATCTCAACAAGGAGCGCGCCATGCTGGATCGTCGCACACTGATGGGCGTCAGCGCCGCCGTCACCTCGGCCCTGGGGGTTCTGACGGGCCGCGCGGCCCACGCCAAGTCCGAACCTAAAGTGAACCCCGCCGGCACGCTGGCGCCGCGCGGGCGCTTCGGGCGCATGGAGCGGTTGGCCAATCTTGATCTGGAAAGCCGGCAGGACTTTCTCATGTCGTTCCGCACCTGGGCCAACTCTGATCTCAGCCGCGCGGCGCTGTCGCGCTCCGAGGTCATTCTTGCCGGCAAGGGTCTGAAGAAGGACGCCGACCTGACCCAGCCCGAAGCCGTGGCGCTCTTGGAAAACGATCCGCTGATCGCCACCAGCACGCGCGCGTGGCTGAGCTGCCAGCAACTTTCGTGGAACGGCCTGAAGGAAGAATTCGAGAACAACTCCGACAAGTACCTGTCGGAACTGGAAGCCGCCGACAAGATGGGCCCCGGCACGCTCGAGCTGAACCCCAGCTATCCGTGGCCGGATTATGTGAAGCACGAAATTCACATTCAGCCCGGCGGCTACGTGGGCAACGAGTTCGCGGGCCACATGTACCATTACGGCACCAACGGCTTCTACACGGGGCGCAACCACAACGACGAGCTGCACGTGGGTGTGGCCAACGCCATGCCGCTGCCGAAGGACGGCAAGGTGTTGCGCATCTTGGATGTGGGCACCGGCATCGGCCAGTTGGCCATGGCGCTGAAGGAACGCTTCCCCAACGCCGAGGTGTGGGGCATCGACGCGGGCGGGCCCATGGTGCGCTATGCGCACCTGCGCGCTGTCGAACGAGGCCTGGATGTGAACTTCGCCCAGCGCTTAGGCGAGGACACCAAGTTCCCCGACAATTACTTCGATATCGTCACCAGCTACATCATGTTCCACGAAGTGAGCCCCGAGGGCACAAAAGCGCACGTGAAGGAAGCGATGCGTATTGTCCGCCCCGGCGGCATCTACTATCCGCTCGACTTCAAGCTGACGGGTGCGCCCAAGCGCACTGCTTATGGTCACTATCGCAGCTGGTGGGACCACCGCTGGAACAACGAAGTGTGGACGATCAAGTTCCGCCAGAACGGCCTGCCCGATCTCATCCGCCAAGCGGGCTTCGAACTGAACGAGAAAGAGCCCGAACTCCTCAAAGGTTTCGGCATCCTCAACGCCACCAAGCCCGCGCAGGCATAGGCGTAGGCGGCAATACCATCTGCTCGCGAAAAAGGCCGGTGTTGAACCGGCCTTTTTTATTTGAGGCACATTTGACCAACACCCCCATTTGTCATCATCGGACTTGACCCAGCGCCTGCCCTCGGGCCGCGCTGCGCGCGGACCCGGGGGATCCAGGGCAACAACCACAGACGGCGATTTTAACCCTGGACCCTCGGATAAAGTCCGAGGGTGACAGTCGGAGTTTGCGTGACGTTTGTTGCCTTACCGCGGCATCGCCTGGACTTTCTGGTTGGCGGGGCGGCTGGTGCAGGCCTTCAGCCAGCGCGCGAGGTTCGGGTACGGCGCGAAATCGAAGCCCACGCGCGTCAGGCTGTTCAAGATGCACGCCGCGTTCAGGTCGGCGATGGTGAAACTGTTGCCGACAAGGTAGTCCTTCCCCGCGAGCATGCGGTCGATGTAAGCCACCTCGGGCGTGAAGCGCTCGATGTTGCGGGCGATCACCGTATCGTCGCGCTTGTCGGCGGGTTTGAAGACCTTTTCCACCACCACGGCGACGATGGGCATTTCCACTTCGGTTGCGGCCCACATGGACCATTGCAAGCAAGCTGCTTGTTGTGCGGGATCCGTCGGCCACAACTTGCCCACCCCGTAGCGCTGCGCGAGGTAGAGGTTGATGGCGAAGCTTTCCGACATGCTCACACCGCCGTCATCGGTGAGGGCCGGAATTTTCGCTGCCGGGTTGACGGCCGTGAACTCGGGCTTCTTGTGCGAACCGTCGGCGAGGTTCACCTTTTTCATCTCATACGGCAGGCCCAGTTCCTCCAAGGCCCACAGATTGCGCGTCGCGCGCGAGGTCATGCTGCCATACAGCGTGATCATGCTTTTCTCTCCCTATGCTGTGTGGTGAAGAAAAGAAAGCGGCCTTAGGCCACCTTCTTCATCTCGTTGACTTTTTGATTGGCGGGGCGCGCCAGGCACTCGGCCAGCCATTTCTGCGCGGCGGGCCATGGTGTCAGATCAAACTTGGTGCGCACCAGGTAGTCGGCCACGGCGGCGACATTCAGATCGGCGATGGAAAACGCATTACCCGCAAGATACGCGGAACGGGTCAAAGCGGTGTTGAGCGTGTTCAGCGCCAGCTTGGTTTTCTCGGCGAACGCATCGATGACCTTCTGGTCGCGCTGCGGCTCGGGCGTCAGCACCATCTGAATCAGCCGCCCCACGGCGGACGGTTCCAGCTCGGTTGCGGCCCACAGCGTCCACTGAATGCACTTGGCGCGGCCCGCCTGATCGTCGGGCCACAGCTTGCCCTGGCCGTAGGTGTTGGCAATGTAGAGGTTCATGCCGAGGGATTCGGTCATCACCACGTTGCCGTCGGTCAAGGCCGGCACCTTGCCTGCCGGATTGATGGCCAGGAATTCGGGCGTCTTGGTTTCGCCCTTCAGGTAGTCGAACGGCACGTGCTTGTAAGGCAGGCCCAGTTCTTCCAGCGCCCACAGGTTGCGCGAGGTGCGCGAGGCCGTTTTGCCGTACAGCGTGATCATGCGTCCTTCCCCTTCTTTTTATCCGGGCCT